>CAIJOT010000037.1 GCA_903822335.1 uncultured delta proteobacterium | reverse complement strand
TGGATTAGGTCAAAGCCTCTCAGTGTAATAAGCTTTAGATCACCAGGGCCTGCACCTACAAGGTATACTTTACCCATTTCATCCTTCCGAAAAATTATACGTTGGAATTTGTCTGTATTCAAACAATAAATTAGCCATCTGCTATCAAGCGGTGATTTAAAATCGTGTAAAACACTTAATCAAAAGAATTCCTCACAGCTTTGCTTCGGGGTATAGACCCGCGGGGCAATCATGTCAGGAAACAAAATCTTCAATGTATATATTTTTATTTTTAAAAATATCTTGCTTTTCATGTAAAATGTGCTACATTTAAAAAAATGGTGATACGAGGGTAAATAATGTCTTCACTGGTGAGGTTTGGAGTTTCTTTAGAAAAGGGATTGCTGGAAAAGTTTGACAGGCTTATTAAAGAGAGAAATTATACGAACCGCTCTGAGGCGTTTCGTGATTTGATACGCCAGGAATTTGTAAAGAAGGAATGGCGTGAAGGGGAAGACGTTGCAGGCGCAATAACCCTTATCTATGACCATCACAGGAAAGATCTTCTCAGCAAGATTACCGACATACAGCATAATTTTCAGAACATTATCATCTCGACACAGCATATCCATCTGGATCACGACAATTGTCTTGAATTAATAGCGGTAAGAGGAAATCCAATCGAGGTGCAAAAATTGGCAGATACACTAAGGTCAATCAAAGGCGTGAAGCATGGAACATTAAGCATGTCGAGCACAGGAAAAGAAATTAGTTAAGCAATATTTTTTTATATAATAGTAACACGAATATTAGTTTCGTAACATACAGGAGGGATAGATGGTTAAGCTATATATCTGGATTATGGCAGCAATTACCTCGTTGTCTTCTGCCATCGGGATTGTGTATGCACAGGAACCCCATCCGGTCAAATTAAGCGAAATTGTTGTAACTGCCACAAGAACGGAAAAAGAGCTTGCCGATGTGCCTGCATCTACGAGTCTTGTTAAAAAGGAAGACATCGAAAAGAACAATATTCAGGCTTTGGATCAGGCGTTAAACGCACTTCCCGGGGTTTTTGACAGACGTGGCAAGGGTCTTATGGATACACAGGCATCTATTACGTTAAGGGGTGTGCCTGGACAACAGCGGACCCTTATCATGGTGGATGGTATAACGTTGAACAAGGCCTATGATGGCACTGTGCTTTTTGGAGGTTTTGCCCCTGAAGATGTTGAAAAGATTGAAGTGGTTCGTGGTCCCTTTTCGAGCCTTTATGGTGGTTATGCTATGGGCGGGGTGGTAAACATCATAACGAAGATGCCCGAAAAAAGTGAGGTTATCGTAAAGGGCGGTTACGGCACGGACAACACGTGGGGCACCTATGCCTCCTATGGAGATAAATTTAAGGATAAATTCATGGTTTTCCTGAGTTATGCCTATAAATCTACCGATGGTTATGTGACCGATTACAACGTACAGAGTACAAAACCTCCGGCAGGGACTAATGGTTGGCTGCCCACAATGAGTAATCTGGGGGCCAACCGTTACCTTATCGGCGATAAAGGTAACAATGGTTGGTATAACGAGAGCTTAAATGTAAAGGCAGGCTACGATTTCACAAAAACCTCCAAACTGAGAGCATCTTTTATGAGAAATCAATATGAATATAAATATGATGACCCGAATACATATTTGTTGAACGCCACCGGCACACCCGCATACAAGTACGGCGCTGTGAGTGAATCAACATTTCTTGGCGGACCAGGGGGGACTACGCAAAACATATATAGCGCAAGCTATGAAACAGAGCTTTCATCCGTCAAGGCAAAGGCCTCTGTCAGTCTCAACGAATTAGAAAAGAGCTGGTATGTAACCCCCGGTACAACGGTTTCAACAACCCGTTTTGGAGGACCGGGCACAGTTTCTTCCAGTCCTTCACGTGCATATTCTACAGATCTGCAATTCACTTTACCGATGTTTAAAAAACATATACTTACAGTTGGGGGTTCGAACAGATACGCTTGGTCGGATACGGAAGAACGTACCCTGACATACTGGAAGGATAAGGATTCCACAACAAACCTCACCTACCAATCAAGGGGAAAAGACAGGACATTTGCCCTTTATGTTCAGGACGAGATAATACTTCGTGATAATCTAACAGCCTATCTCGGGCTCAGGCAGGATTGGTGGAAGGCCTTTGACGGGTATGCAAATGATGTCGGGAAGGCAGGTTACCCGAAGGGTTACGGTTCTACAGACAGTTCATCAATAAGCCCCAAAGGAGCGCTTGTGTATACACCATACAAGGAAACAATCCTCAGGACATCCATTGGAAAGGCATTCAGGCCCCCTACGCTTTATGAACTTTATAGAACATGGACTTCAACAACCGGTACTACATACGCCGGCAATCCTGATTTGAAACCTGAAAAATCCATTTCCTGGGATATAGGTATAGAGCAAAAGTTGTGGCATGGATTTCGGTTTAAGGGTGCTTACTTTGAAAGTTACATTGACGACCTTATTTACAGCAGGACGATTACACCCACCTTTCAGGATAAAATCAATGTAGGAAAAGCGGAGGTGAAGGGATTTGAAATTGAGGGAACGCAGAAATTCGATGCAGGCGTAACATTGTTTGCCAATTATACCTACAACAACGCAAAAGTGAGGGATAATGATGTAAAGCCGCAAACAGAAGGGAAACGCTTAACCTTTGTCCCCAGGGAGATGTTTAATATCGGTTTTGATATGGAACGAGGCGCTTTTAAAGCGCATTGTGTAGGGAGATATGTAGGCAAACGATATAGCGACGACGAAAACAGAGACAGGACAGACGGTGTCTACCTCTCATATGACCCTTACTTTGTAACCGATGCAAAGGTTTCTTATGCGGTTACAAAATTTGCCACGGTGTCCCTTGCTGTTGACAATATATTCGACAGGGATTATTTCTCCTCTTACCAGGCACCTGGCAGAAAGTGGTACGTAGAAATGACTCTGAAATTCTGAGATGTGAAGGAGGCTAATGTAGATATGAATATTAAACGATTTGCTCTATATCTTTTCCGATGGCAGCTCAGCACCCCGATCCTTGCCCCCGTTGTATCATTTTTCAAGTTCGGACGTTTTACCTTCGGGACCCCGCAGGACTGGCTCGGAGCGGGAGTGGCAAACCTCATAGGGGGTGCTATTTTCTACTGGGTTGACAGGTTCATATTTACTTCGAAGTCCCTTGATGTACAGTGGGAAGTCAAATCTAACGTGGAGTGTGCCGACTGCCACAAGGTGAGCACAGGGTATAGGATAGCTGTTGTTAAAAGCAAGGACTATGACAAGAGCAAAGATAAGAACCCTGAGTTTAGGTGCGCAAACTGCTGCAAAATAAAAGCCAGAGAATTAGGAGTGATGTTCTGACAATAACAGCCAAATTGCAGACAAAAGTGCCAAAATGAATATCCATAGAATAACATATAACCCTACGACCAATTCCTGTAGCCTCTATTTTATAGGATGTAATTTCCGCTGTCTCGGGTGTTACTGGAAAAAGATCTATCCAACGTTTAATCTCAAGGAATTAAGATTGTTAAATCTGAAAGAGGTCATGGAGATACTCAGGCCTGTTTCACCTGAAAAAGTTACTATTATCAGCGGTGATCCCGTCGAGAATCGCGAATTTTCTGTTCTCCCGAAGACACTCTATGACGAATTCAGATGCGAAGTACGCCTTATGACGAATGGCCAAATACTGCCCTCTCTCGAAGGGTTGAAACATGTGTCTCTCTCAATCAAGGCCTTAAGCGATGACCTGCACAAACGATATACAGGAAAATCCAATACAGCCCCCTTAAAGAATTTCAGGTTTCTCTACGAAAGCGGTATCGAGCTTTCATCGTCCAGTGTATTTATCCCGGATGTAATAGACAAAGAAGAAATAAAAGGGATCGGGCGGTTTATTGGAAGCATAGACAGGGATATCCCATACAGGATAATCGGCTATATGCCAGTAGATGGTCTTCCTTTTCGCAGGCCTACCTATGAAGAGATTAAAGAGGCAGCCGCATCTATCAATGGCAGCCTTAATAATGTCGTTTTTTCAGACCCGAAAGAACAGGATTATACAGGCATAATCGATTTGTTTACCAACAACCTGAAACGATGATAAGCATAAAAAAACTAACCTACATGTATCCTGAGGCGGATTCCCCTGCCCTGAAGGACATTGACCTCGAGGTGTCTGATGGTGAGTTTATCCTCATTACCGGAGCCACCGGTTCCGGAAAGTCCACACTTCTTTATTGTATAAATGGTCTCATACCGCATGTTTTTGATGGGAAGCTGACAGGTGAGGTTGTTGTAAATGGTTTTCTGCCAAAAGATATGCCTGTTGCGGAGATATCGAGGGTTGTCGGGACGGTGTTTCAAAACCCTGAAAGCCAGATATTTATGTTAAAGGTAGAGGATGACGTTGCCTTTGGTTGTGAAAACCTCTCCCTGCCGGAAGAGGATGTTATAAAAAGACGGGATATGGCGCTGAAAGAAATGGGACTTTTCCATATGAGGCATGCTGAAACACTTAATCTTTCCGGGGGGATGAAGCAGAGGCTGGCGATAAGCTCTGTCTATGCCATGGGGCCGAATGTATTCCTCTTTGATGAACCGACTACTGACCTTGATTCAACAGGTAGGGTTGAGTTTTTAAATATTGTCAGAAGGCTGAAAGAAAAAGGAAACACAATCCTGCTTACAGAACACCAGTATGAAGATTTTTTAACTCTGGCTGACAGGGTGATTGTTCTGGAGAAAGGCGAAATTACAGGCTTTAGCCAGGCAGGCAGTTTACATACAACAACAGGCAGAGAATTATTAAAGGGCAGGAAGAGGGGCGTTTCAGATGAAATTGATATCCAGGGGGTAACATTTGGTTACACGAAAAAAAGGGATGCCCTGGTAGATATAAACCTGAATATCAAAAGAGGGGAATTAATTGCAGTTTGTGGCGACAATGGTTCCGGCAAAACAACGCTCTTAAAGGTTTTAACCGGTCTTTTAAAACCTGTTAAAGGAAATGTTACCATTTCAGGTCTTGTCAACCCCTCATTGGAAGAGCTCATCGGCAGGGTCGGTTTTTTGTTTCAGAATCCAGATGAGCAGCTTTTTGCAAATTCAGTGGAAGAAGAGATTATGTTCGCCCCCATGCAGTTAGGAAAAAAAATTAATAAAGACGAATACTTGAAGATTGTTGGTTTTAGTGCTATTAAAAAAAGACATCCCCAGACGCTATCGAGGGGGCAGAGGCAGCTCCTCGCAATACTGTCTGTTATGACAATTGAACCACAGATTCTCGTTTTAGACGAACCAACAACCGGATTGGACCACGGAAATCTCTGCAGCCTTTTCAGGATTCTTTATAAGATGGTTGAAGAGGGAAAGACTGTTATTTTTTCCACACACCACAGAAAGGTGAAAGAGTTTGCGCAGAGGGTTATCTTAATGAAAGACGGCAGGGTTATAAAAGATGAGATATATAAGTAGGGCTACACCTTTTCATAGCCTTGACCCCAGAACGAAGATACTTATGAGTCTTGCCTGTGCCTGCCTTATAGTGATCCTGAACACGCCGATTAGCCTTTTCTGTCTTTTTGTGGTACTTCTACTTGCTTTTTTCTCCATAAAACCACCATTTTCCGTTGTTAAAACAACCCTCTACCTGATGGCAATTGCTATGGTTGCCACTATGATCTCCCAGGGCTTTTTTTACTATTTCCAACCAAGAACACCTCTTGTTACAATCATTCCTGAAGATGCAGGGCTTTTTGGCAGGCTCACAGGCGGCATATCGGTTTACAGGGAGGGGTTGATTTACGGGGCAGTCCAGTCTATGAGGTTTTTTTCAGCTACTCTACTAAGCATGATTATTGTGATGAGTACGTATCCTTCTGATCTCATATTAGGGTTAAAAAAGCTTGGTGTTCCTGAAAAGATTGGTTTTATGCTTACTGTCAGTATCCGTTTTTTGCCGGTGTTAGCAGAAGAGGCGAAGAGGATATTAGTTGCCCAGAGGTTAAGGGGGTTAAGAATTAAAGGGCTGCGTGGCAGCATAAGGGGTTTTCGGTTTCTTATTGAGCCGTTGATTATAGACAGTCTCCGTAAGGCAAGGAGGATTGCGCTTGCAGCAGAGGTGAGGGGCTATACCGGTAAGAGAACAGAGATTAAAAAACTGCATTTTTTTTGGATGGATTGGGTTGCCCTTTCCATTATATCTCTGGCAATAGCCCTGGCGGTGAAAAACAGGTTTATGTATGAATAGTTATATCAGCTCAATATTATTTATCTTTATTTTAGGTGGGGTTGCCTTTTATATTGGGTTTAGGCGCATGCTCATTAAAAATTTTACTGTTCATGAACTTATTGTGATTGCATTATTCTGCAGCCTCCTTTACGTTGCGGGGCTTCCTTTCAAATTTGGCTTAAGCCGTATCCCCTTTATTCACTCATTTGCATATTCAATCCCCTTTACTGCTATCCTTTTCATAGGGGTAAGGCTTGTTCCTAAACTGGGCGCTGCCACGTTGATTATATTTGGACACAGTCTACTTTCCCAGATTATCTCCCGTGGAATAAACCCTCTCTGGTGGCCCTATGCGTTGCTCGCAGGCTTTGCATTGGAACTATATTTTCTGCTTTGTCGTAACTACCTGGGGAGTAGAGCAAATGCATTAGGTGCAGGCATATTAAGAGGCTTTGTTGTGTATATCTATTTCTACTATATATCCGCCCCGTATATCTGGCATATCTATTACGCCCCCTGGTATATTTTTATACAGACTGTTCAGGGTATGACAGGCTCATGTATAGGCGCATTAATCGGTTTTTCATTAAGCAAGCCTATAATTAGCGCATATAGACATGGTGGTTTGTAATATTATGAAGTTGCCCCCATCAAGCCGGACTCATACATCTCCTTTCCGTTGATTATAGTAATACCTCTTTCAGTATTACTGCAACTTATTGTGTTTGTATGAGTGTCTTGTCAAAACAGGGGCTACTTCAAACAGTCTATGTAAATGATTTGACAAACTTTGCTCAACACAGATATGATAAAAGTATGGAAAACGAAGAAGAATCGGTAAACCGTCAAAAACCCCCAGAGAGAATGGTTATCTATAAACCAGACCAGTTAGGTTACCAAACATTACACCTCTGTATTTATTTGCGTGAATTGCCTGAATTAAATTCTGAAGACATCGAAAAAGATAGGTAAATAAGAAAACAAGAAGCACTGATGTGTCCGATTCGAATTGCCTTGAGTAGTTTTTGCGAAGTATGGTATAAAAAGCTCACAGGAGAGATGTCCGAGAGGCTGAAGGAGCACGACTGGAAATCGTGTGTACGTGCTAAAACGCGTACCCAGGGTTCAAATCCCTGTCTCTCCGCCATAGAAATAAAATATGCCAGGCCCTGCGCAACGTGTAGGTTATAAAACCCGTCAGGTCCGGAAGGAAGCAGCGGTAGTAGCTAATCCGTGTGCCGCAGGTAGCCTGGTTTTTATGAGGTTTTTTTAATGGATTATACAGTCATTGCGAGAAGATGGAGACCAAAGAGGTTTGAAGATGTTGTAGGTCAGCCTCATATTGTCACAACAATAAAAAACTCGATTAAACACAACAGAGTAGCGCATGCTTATCTATTTACCGGCCCGAGGGGTGTTGGTAAAACATCTCTTGCAAGGATAATTGCTAAGGCGATGAACTGCATTGGCGGGCCGAAAGAAGAGCCTTGCGGTATATGTGAAAATTGCACTGCGATCGATAACGGCAGCTTTGTTGATGTTATTGAGATAGATGCGGCATCCACAAGAGGAATTGACGACATCAGAGAGCTTACGGAGACCGTCAGGTATATGCCCATGAAGGGTACTTACAAACTGTATATCCTCGATGAGGCACATATGTTGACACCGCAGGCAAGAGATGCCTTTCTGAAAACCCTCGAAGAGCCTCCCAGAAACAATATATTTATTCTTGCAACTACAGAGCCGCAAAAGATTCCTTACACGATAATGTCCAGGTGTCAGCGTTTTGACTTCAGGAGGATTTCAGAGACAGACATTGAGGAACAATTAAAAAGAATCTGCAAGGATGAGGATATTACATATGACGAGAGGGCATTCCAGTATATTGCAGTTGAGGCTGATGGAAGTCTGCGGGATGCAGAATCAATGCTGGACCAGATTATTGCATATTGCGGTAAGCATATCTCAGAAAAAGATGTAATAGACATTATCGGCATAGTGGAAAGGGATGTATTGTATGGAATTGTGAAATCCATTTTAGATGGCAACCTGAAAGCAGGCTTGGAGATCATCGAGAATACCCTGAGCCGGGGGTACGATGTATACCAGATTTATAAAGGGCTCATATACATATTGAGAAATATGATGATAATGAAGGTTTGTGAGGGTGTTCCGCCATTTCTCTATATTGGTGAGGATGAATATAAAAGAGTTACTGTTTTATTGAAGGATTTGGAATATTACGAAATACAGAATATGCTTCATTACATGTTAAAAGCAGAGGATTTATTGAGAGGTTTTTTTCCAAAGGTCTCATTGGAGATACTTTATATAAATCTTTATAACCTTACAAAATTAAGGGATGTAGAGAGAATCATAGACAATCTGGGCAAACATAGTTATAAGAGAGATGAGGGTCACGGTCATGACATAGATGAAACAGTGGAGCACGAGTCTGGCCAGGATATAAAGGGATTTATTGAGTACTTAAAAAAGAAAAAACCGTTGATAGGCAGTATTTTTGATACACTCCAGATCAACATTGAGGGCGACAATGTTATAGTGTATATGGACAAAAATTCAAACCTTATAAGAGGGGATGCCAGGCAAAAAGAGGAAATAAAGAAATACTTGAAGGAATTCTTTGGTAAAGAGATGGGCCTTATTCTGAAAGATGCTGGTGAAATCAAGAAGAATATCCTTGATGAGTATGTGAAAGAAGCAGGAACACTATTTAAGGTGTGAGGAGGAAATATGTCTAAACAAATCGGACAACTTTTGAGTCAGGCAAAGAAAATGCAGGAAAGGTTTCAGAAGATGCAGGAAGAAGTGGGGGATAAAACTGTTGAAGCTCAATCAGGCGGTGGGATGGTTTCTTGTATTGTGAATGGGAAACAGGAGGTTATTTCTTTAAAGATTTCGAATGAAATTTGGGAAGAGAAGGATAAAGAACTCTTAGAAGATTTGGTAGTTGCTGCGATAAATGAAGGCCTAAACAAGTCAAAAGAGATGTTACAGGAAGAGATGTCAAAGATTACAGGTGGCATGCAGTTGCCTTTTGGATTGTAAATGTACTATCCCGAACCCATAGAGAGACTCGTAGAGAACCTTACAAGGCTACCTGGTATTGGCAGAAAAACCGCCACAAGACTTGTTTTTTTCCTTTTAAATACAAAGGATAGCTATACATCGGAGCTTTCAAAAAGCCTTTTAGACATAAAAGAGAAGATACGGCTTTGCAGTGTCTGTTTCAATATAACAGATGTTGATCCATGCAGGATTTGTACGGATGAAAGAAGGGATACATCAATCATATGTGTGGTAGAGGAATCCTCACATATGATGGTGGTAGAGTCTGCAAACCCAGGTATTTATAGATACCATATCCTCCATGGTGTGATTAATCCCATAGAAGGTATAGGCCCTGATGAGGTGAGGATTAAGGAGTTAAAAGAAAGGATAGTGAGGGAAAGGATAGGGGAGGTCATCATAGCGACCAACCCGAACATAGAAGGCAATACAACGGCCCACTACATCGGTGAGATTTTAAAACCCCTTGATATAAGGATTACAAGGATTGCATCAGGTATACCGATAGGAGGGGACATAGTGTATGTCGACCCCCTGACAATAAAAAGTTCTTTAGAAAACAGAAAAACCCTTTGAAATTAAAAAGTTAGAAGTAAGGAGTAAGATTAACCGTACAAGTCAGGATTCAGCTTGTCAGAAAGTGATAGGTTGGGTATAAGATTCTTCCTGAGCTCTTCAGCCTACGGAGCAACCTCCTTTATGCTATCTTTCAGGAGGAAATTGTGACGTTTGTAGTGAAGCAAAATGACAGCAATATCGGGCAAACTCTGGTATGCTCAAAGGGTTGTTTTTCATTGCGGGGCTGACTTCGATCCCGACCATCCGGGGAACATCGCCGATCATCCCGCCGCTTATCGCATCAACGAAATGAAACAGACCACCAATTGGGCGAACATCGCCTCGATCTTGTCCAATTGAGGTAGGGGGGGGAGGAGGAGACGTTCTTCACTCCTTTCACTGGTCGCTGTTGTTTCAGCCATCACTAAAATGGTACAATGTTTGCTAAGCATGAAATTTAAAGGCCTTATTTTGGATTTTGATGGGA
>CAIJOT010000036.1 GCA_903822335.1 uncultured delta proteobacterium | reverse complement strand
GTATTGATAAGGCTTTATGGTTTTTGTGAAACCTCCATCCGTGAATACCATCTCACCGTTTATCATTACCTTTTCTATCGAGATATCTTGAATATCCTTAAGGAATAAAATATCCGCGTGTCTTAAGGGGGCAATAGCGCCGAGGTATCGTAAGCCATAGTAATCGGCAGGATTGATTGTCACCATCTTTATTGCTTCTATCGGAGATAACCCATACCCTATAGCCCTTCTCACGATTGAATCCAGATATCCATCTTCACAGAGCATAACCGCATCAAAGACATCCGAAACCATCATGATTCTTCTCTTATCCACATCCATGTCCTGGAGTTTTGAAAGTTCCTTTAATTCCTTTCTCACAAACCCTTCCCTGATCATGATGTATACACCAAACCTCAATTTCTCTAATGCTTCCTCAACGTTCACAGATTCATGACATGATGTGATGCCTGTGATAATATATTCCGCAAGTTTTTTACCCCTTGCTCCTGATGAATGACCATCGAGTCTTTTATTCAACGACAGTGCAAGTGCTGCCTGTTTTAATACCCTTTCGTCCCCTTCCACAATCCTTGTCCAGTAGGCTTCTCCTATGCCCACAAAATCTTCCCTTTTCAATAATAGGGCAAATTGTTTCAAGGTCAATCCAAGGGCGTTTTCCATCTTCGGGAAGGGTGGTGTTAACGGGGGAGCAACAAAGTAACACCTTAATGGATACCCTTTTGTGCTATCAACAAAAGACTCAACACCCTGTATCCCGCATGCACATGCAACCATGCCACATTCAGAGATGATGGTTGTTGTCCCCCCGCGTATTGAATAAGGAACAAGCTCATAAAAAGGGTAGATGCTATCGAGGTGCGTATGGGCATCTATAAAACCCGGACAGAGATAAAGACCTTCTGCGTCAATTATTTTTACACCCGGGTATGAAGGTCTGTGTATATCCTCTTCGATAGAGGTAATGAAACCGTTTTTAATAACTATGGCAAGGTTTTCCTCTATGCTGTTGGTGAACACATTGATGAGTCTGCCATTCCGTATCACACAATCCGGAGGTGTTACTCCCTTCACCACATTGAGCAAGTCTTTTAATACATCTTTTTGCATGATTTATTCCTTATATAGTGAGTAAGTGTTTCATTTACCATAAAACCGGCAGGTTTGTAAAACCCTAAATCATATCTATTATAGGCTTTACAATGTTGTTGAAATATGACTGAAAGAATATTTTCTGAAAAGGGTGGAGAATTAATTCAACACATATATGAATGGTGCCGAAGGCGGGATTTGAACCCGCACGGGTTTCCCCGCCACCCCCTCAAGATGGTGTGTCTACCAATTCCACCACTTCGGCAATCACTGTTTATCCTTTACCGGTGCAGGAGCTACCGGTGCAGGAGCGCTTTCCTCTGCTTTTACTGGAGAGGCCTTTATCAAGTACTCCCTGTGACTGTAAAAATACGCAAGCAGAAGACTGGTAACCATAAATACCACCACGGTAACCGTGGTAAGTTTAGTCATAAAACTCGACGTACCTGAGCTGCCAAAAAGGGTTTGGCTTGATCCGCTTCCAAAGGCTGCTCCAATCTCAGAACCCCTGCCTGTTTGTAAAAGAACAATAAGAACAAGGGCTATACATATAATAATATGAAGAATTGCTATAGCTGTTATCATGACCTTTTCCCCGCTATTTTTTCTATTATACCAATAAAACCTTCCCATTTCAAGGATGCTCCGCCAACAAGTGCTCCATCTATATCTTCCATATCAATCAGTTCACTTATATTTTCTTTCGTTACACTGCCTCCGTATAATATCAGCACATTTTTACATACACCCCCGTACATATCGCCCAGCACATTCCTTATGAATCTCTGCACCTCTTCAGCCTCTATCGGCGTAGCATTTTTACCTGTTCCTATAGCCCATACAGGTTCATAGGCTATCACGATGTTGCTTAGATCATCTATACCATAGAGGGCTTTCTTCACCTGAACACCCACTACAAACTCTGTAATGCCTTTTTCTCTCTCAACCTCTGTCTCACCCACACATACAATTGGTTTCAGCCCTGCTATGAGACTCTTCTTTACCTTCAGGTTTACATCTTCATCGTATTCGTGAAAATACTTTCTCCTCTCTGAATGCCCTATAATGACATATGCACAACCAGCATCCTTGAGCATCAATGGAGATATCTCTCCTGTATAGGCCCCTTTATCTTCATAGAATACATTCTGAGCTGCAAG
>CAIJOT010000035.1 GCA_903822335.1 uncultured delta proteobacterium | reverse complement strand
TTCTGAGTGTGTTTGAGCCACAATAAGGACAGTTTTTTTACCCATTTCTCAGCCTCTTTTATTTTTAATGGTATAAAGTATTGTCAGTATAGCATTTAAAGGCTATTTTAGGCCCTGAAAATTGATATTAAGCCTGATTTTACTTATTGCCAGCAAGAAATGAACTACCCCACGGCAAGCCACGGGGTATCAAAGGCGAGACAACAACATGAAAACCATCTTCGGGGTATGGACCCGCGGGGCAATCAACCCATCATGTAAGTATAATGAGCGTTGTCTTCCGTAAGACCTGAGTACAATCATTGTGCTAAAATGAACATAACAGGAAAAGAGCGGAAAGCTTTTTTCTACACAAAGTCCTTTTTTATAGAACGAGTATGGGTATGCTGTAGGAATCCTTTCGAAAATTATTCACTCACCGCCCTTGTGCGAGCGTAATGATTACCAGCTATACTTGACAACAGGTGCTTGGGGATCTCTTGTCCATTCCTCCGTTGAGCCATCGTAGCTCTTCACGTTTTTATATCCGAGGACCTCGCTCAATATATACCACCACGCTGTAGAGAACTTGCCAGTGTCACAGTATACGATAACCTCTTTTGACATATTCTTCCCTACAACGCCAGATGCCATCTCCCCTAAATCTTCTTTGTTTTTGAAGATTCCATCCTTTGTATATATCCAGGCTGCAGGAAGGTTTTTTGCCCCCTTTATGTGGCCCGCTTTTTTTACAAAATCAAGTTTTGCAACACCGAAGAAGAATTCCGGCATTCTTACATCAATTATTACCGACTGCTTCGGCATTTTCATCAGGTAGTCCCTGGTGGTGAGAATCTTGTTGTTCCATTTAGCCTTATAATTGGAGGCAGCAGGCTTTACAACATCTTGTGATATTGCTTTCTTATCATTAAGCCACTTGTTATATGCCCCATCCAGTATCGCAACGTTCTCTATACCTGCATACTTGAGCGTCCAGGCAACTCTCGTGATGTTCACGAGTTCCCCGGTGTTGTCCGTCTTACCTACAACAACGACAAGAGAATCATTGTTTATTCCCAGGGAACTCACAAGGTCTGTTATTTCGTCATTCAGTGGTAATTCATTCAGTAGGTCATTCTTTTTTACTGCCCAAATTCCGTAGAATACACTCATCGCACCAGGGATATGGCCATCCTTGTACTCTTCCAGCTTGCGAATATCCACAATCTTTAGTTTTGGATTACTGAGATTTTGCTCTAACCAGTCCGTTGATACGATAGGCGATATGTCCCGTGCAAAAAGGGTAATCGGTACTAAGAACAATGTGATCATTAAGCATACAACTAACCTTGCCTTTTTCATAAAAACCTCCTATTTCTTTATAGATTTGATGGAATATATCAGGCTTTCGTTAGCCCTGGAGCCGTCCTTGATCAAAGTCTCCCTGGAGAGGAAGTTTTCCCCCTCCTTGTGGCAGACCTCACATGAACGGGTTCTCTCGGTCCTTTTTCTGATATTGTGCGGTGCTGTATCCCAGTAGTTTGGCAATACATCGAAGGATTCCATTTTGATACCCGCAGAGGCAAAGGTATCTCTAACAGTAGGTATCACCCTCAGCGTTGTGACTGTTTTTCTGTCTCTCGGGCTAATCCCAAGAAGAAAGCCTGGTGTAGCCGTAGCGCCCTGGCCCAGATGGCAGCCGTAACAATTCCGGTATGACGCTGCGGCATGGCATGCTTGGCAGCTTAATTTCTCCTTATGTTTTACATGAGAAGCCCTGGCTCTTTCATTTTTTTCCTGTCCTATCTTATGGCAGTTTGTGCATGCTGGCCTGCCTTTCACCTCTTTCCTGGACGAATAGATATTGCCGTCCCCATGAAATTCATAGTTTTTATGGCAGTCTAAGCAGATCATCCCCTTCTGATAATGGATATCGGCAGTTCCCCCGTATTCCCCTGTAAATTCAGGGTAAATTCTCCCGCCGTGACAGAAGGCACAGGTCTTGCCTTCATCCCTTTTTACAAATTTATGTCCCTTGATAAGACCTATACTGATCCCGCTGATCACAGGACCCTTCACATGACAATCCCCACAGGAAGCATGACAGGACCTGCAAGATTTCTCGAAGACTTTCTCATCAAATATTTTCTGTTCTTTTTTTGAGAATCTTTTCAGAATCCCATTTCTCTGACCCGCAGTAGTATAGTGAAGGGAACTCATATATGTCTTTGCAATTGCATCATGGCAGTTTCCGCAGATTTTTAAATCATCGGAGGGTCTCTTTACCATACCCTTGTGGGCGTTTTCTTTGGTTTGTTCCCCTTCATTGCCTTTATGACAAGATCCACACCCATTCAGGAAATGAGGGTCTGCATTTATGAGTCCACGATCCACCAGAAAACCTTTATACATTTCTTCCGCCTTAACTGGCGGAGGTGGCCCTGCTCACCCTTCACCTTCCGAGACCTCTACTTTTGGGGGTTTATGTAATGACTTCAAAACCTGTTCATTTGTGTGACACTTTACACAGCTACTCTCATCGGGTTGTCCTGCCTGTAGAAAAAAGACACAACTTATGAGGGGTATAAAAAATGATATGAATAAGATCGCTGCTATCTTTCTCATAACACCAGATTGTAAAAACCAATCAATCAATGGTAAACCTTATACTCTTTTTTGTCAATGATACTTTAGAAACAGCAATGTATTGAGTGCTCTTTAATGTATGTCTTCCTCATACCCTGTAATCATGGTTTTTATATGAGCATAAATCTTCCGCCCGAGGGTTGACATGTAGACATGCACTATAAGGTAGATAACAAATCCATAGCCTGTTGCAACGTGTACGGCGTCCAGGATTCTCAGACCGCCAATGATTTTGATGTAGTTTAAAAAGTAGACCACATCACTGAACATGATCCCTGTAATAATGATAAGCGGGGTGAGAAAAAACATGACAACAATATATGCCCATTTCTGAAGGGGGTTGAACTTTTCATCAATTGATGGCGGATGGGGGTTTTCTTTTCCTTGGAAAATAGTGAAAAGGTAGTAAAATGCCTGCCGTGGTATGCCCGTAATATCCCTTGACCTGATACAATAATATTTTTTTAGCCTTCCGCTGAGAAGATAGTATAAAAACCAGAATAGGAAGGAACCGGTCAGCGCAAACCCAAAAAATTTATGAAGGAAAACAGCCGTGTTATATTGTGAGAAAATGCTTATCTCGGGTATCCTGAGCTGCATGCCTGTTAGTATAAGGATAAAGATGATGCATACATTGAGCCAATGCCATATTCGTACAGGAAGGGGATAAAAGTAAATCTTTTTCATCGTTTTTTTGCAATCCTCACCATTGCATGGATAATAATCAATAGAAACGTGAGAAGGGTAAGCAAGATACCCAGCAGATCAATCCATTTTAAGCCAAGCTTTCTTATGTGTTCAAACCTCTCTTTATGACCCGCGGTAAACAGTTTTTTAAAATCTTCTATCTTAACCTTTTCCTCACCCAGTAAGAACATATCAATAACAAGAGAAGCTGGTAGCGCAGAAAGCGTTGTCCCCTTTACAGGGATATAAATATACTTATCTTTTTCAGGTAAGATGAGAAACATGGAATCATAAAAAGCGGCATGTTCTGAATGGCATGTGGTACACACCTTTTCTCTTTGCCTTTTCACTGAATACTCATGGTAGACTTTTGTTACAATAATAGAACTCCCGATAAACAGGTCCTTTTTCACCCTGTTTTTGAGTTCTATAAAGAAATCGGCAAGTTCTTTGGAAATAACAACACCGTTTTTATCCCTATCAACAAGACTAACAAGATCCATATCCATATCGGATATATCTCTCAAATCAGCGTAGTCTAATATCTTCTCTTTTCCTCTTTCTCTGATCCCGAAGTAGAATACGATACTCTTTGTGGAATCAGGACTGTGACATGTGGAGCATTCAAGGTATTTAAAATGAAGCGCAGTGTTCGGTAACCATTTATGTGTATCAATATAGTTTTTATGACATTTTGAACAGACGGCCAGCCTTTCTTTTGCATCGAGCTCTTTGTAAGATTTTATGCTATGGGGATTATGGCAGTCTGTACATTTTGTCGCTCCCTTTTTAGAGTGGAGCGTGTCTTTGTAAATTCCGTATAGCCCTTCATGGCAACTAATGCATATCTTGTCATCTATGTGATTTTGAGACACATGACAATCAGTGCATTGTACCCCCTTTTTACCATGAACGGTTTGTGTGTATTTTGTTATAGAGGGGAGTTCGGGGATAAAGACCCTTGATTCCACAGGGATTTCATAGGATGACACGCCTGAAAATTTTACGTGTGCATCGTTGAACAGAACCCTCTCTGTATGACAATTTTTACAGGGCGTAGGCTTCGGGGTAACAATATGCACATTGCCTTTGGAGAGGTATGTTTTGTTTATTTTATATGCACCCTTCAGTTTTTTTGTAAGGTACGTTTGAAGGTTATCCCATTCCCCGCTGTCAATAATGTTATTCCCATCAAGGTCAACCATCTCTTTCTTCATGGCAATACCCTTTTTTATATGGATGCCTATTTCGATGCTGCTTGCTTCAATTTTTCCATGGCATGCTGTGCATTCCAATAGGTCCATATGCTTTTCTTTTGAAGGTAACGATTTATGGGTGATCTGTTTGTGACAGGAAAGACAGTTTTTCTTATCCTTATTAAGGAAATGGACGTTATGACAATGCCGGCAGGTGATTTTTTTCTTTTCATGAATATTGCCACCGTATAACCTGACAATATTTTGATGGCATGTATTGCAGGATGGTTTTGCAAGCTTTTCGTTGTGCGGAATGGAGCCTATGTCATTATGACAATCATTACAGGCAATACCCCCATGGATAAAGTCCTGAAAATTATTATGGCACTCAAGGCATCCTTCTGATTGCGCCGCGCCATGTAAGGAATATGGTAGCAGGAGAAGGATTAATAGTAAGACTACCATCATTTGATGCTACCAGAAGTTCTATGTCTTGTAAATAAGAATAGTCATATCCTTCTTTGTCCCGGGAGATCATCATTGGATTTTTTACTGAACACTTTTTACTGAACAAACCTTTCGTTGACTATTATGGTAAAAAAGTGATATTTCTAAACAGGGAGGGGTATTATGTTTGGTCTTGGCATGCCTGAGCTTATTGTAATCATGGTAATAGTGCTGATCATTTTTGGGGCAGGTAAGCTCCCAGAGATCGGAGGGGCAATAGGGAAAGGGATTAAAAGCTTTAAAAAATCTATGAAAGAACCCGATGAGATAGATATTACCCCGAAGGATGATAAGGATAAGGGAACACCACAGAAACAGTGAATAGTCGTTCGTAAACAGTAGCGAGTAAAGGATGATTCGCTGTTCACCATGCACTGCCTCATGATTTTAACACTTGATAACTTCTCCATATATGAATAAAATGCTCCCATGGAAATCCTGAATGGTTTTGAACCCTCATCAATTGAAAAAGCTGTTGAACTGTTGAGGAGGGGAGATGTTGTTGCCTTCCCTACAGAGACAGTATATGGTTTGGGCGCAGATGCATTCAATCCTTATGCAATAGCGAAGATATTTGAAATAAAAAAAAGACCACGGTTTGACCCTCTCATAGTTCATATTGGTGAAAAGGATTGGATATTTAACATTGCAGGGCATATTCCCCCTGAGGCTGAAAGACTGATTGACAGATTCTGGCCAGGGCCTCTGACGATAATTCTGCATAAGAAAGATATTATTCCTGATATTGTTACTGCCGGTCTCCCCACCGTGGGTATCAGGATGCCATCCCATCCCGTTGCGTTAGAACTGATAAAGAACCTCAATAACCCTGTAGCTGCACCAAGCGCCAATCCTTTTGGATACATGAGTCCAACAAAGGCAGGTCATGTTGCAAACATGTTCAGGGGCAAGCTTGAATTAATACTGGATGGTGGAAGCAGCGCCTTTGGCATAGAGTCTACAATCATCTCAATTCAGGATGGCAAGATTTATATACACAGACACGGTGCTATATGCATGGAAGAACTTGCCGGAACAGGAGAGGTAATACAGGAAAGGGAAAAACACGGCCCATGCGAAGCGCCCGGGGAATTACCATACCACTATGCTCCCCATAGGCCTTTAAAGATTGTGAGCTCACCTGCCGAAATAGAGACGTCGACATCTTCTTTCCTCGGGTTTAAAACACCTGAACGCAATCCCATCGCGAAATATGTGAGAATCCTATCCCAGAAAGGGGACATGAGGGAGGCAGCAACGAACTTCTTCTCATACCTTATAGAATTAGACCGTGAAGATGTTGATATTATTTATGTTGAGAAGATACCAGAAATTGGTCTCGGGAAAGCCATGATGGAGCGGTTAAAGAAAGCATCGAAAAAAAGTAGATATATAACTCGTTGATAATTTGGGCTATTCATGATAACCTAATTCAGATGAAAAAGGGTGTATTCAAATGTTTGGTGTTTCAAATAATGCTTGATAACATTAGCATTTTTCATTGCTCACGTATTGAGCATAATAACAAATGCGTTTATAATATCAGCAAGTTAAAAACTTCTTCCTATAACTTATTCACAAGTTTCCCACAAAAAATGTGGAAAACTACAAAAACCTCAATCTTTTTAAAGGTATGCTCCGTGCTTCTCTGTTTTGTTATTTTTGCTTCCTGTGGTAGTACAAAAGGTGCAAAGAAAGAGGGTCATCCTGCCCTGGAAAATACTGTGATTTCCATGAATGAAGAAGAAGTGAAAAGGAACCTTGGAGAGCCAGATATAGTGAGCAGAACACCCGATAACCATATTATATGGACATACATACCTTCATGGAAAATTATGCCCGACAACAAAGGTACAATGTATATTGAATTCGAGCAGGGTAAAGTAATAAAAATTATTAAGGCAAGGTGAATATATATGATATGTGAAAAATGTGCAAAGGACATTGAAACAGTCCTGTGTAAGGGTTGTGGTGGTACAATAATAAAGCTTGGCCACTATTGTTATGCCTGCGGTAATGAACTGGAAGAACCTGTAGAGGAAAAAGAGGAGACAGATTTTTCAAACAGGATACTTTGCAGTGACGGGACATGCATTGGTATTGTTGATGAAAAAGGGATTTGCAAAGTATGTGGAAAACTGTATACACCGGAATCTTAACCGCCTCCCTGATATTGTTTCTCCTTTCCTGCTCCACTGCCTATCTCAGCTATCCCAGGAACATGTTTATCGGGAAAGAGCTTTTTAAGCAGAAGGAATATGTAAAGGCAGGAGGGTATTTTCAGGGAGCACTGAAAGACCAGAGGGATGCTTACTCTCTCACATACCTTGCCATAATCAACTATAAGATGAACAATATGGACAATGCAGAGCGACTCATAAGAGAGGCGGAGAGAATAGGCGTGAACGACCTTTGCTACCTGAGGACCATTGGTTATAAAGCGCTTATCCTGTTGAATAAAGATAAAAAAGAAGGGTTAGAGGCTTTAAGATATTACATAGAGCAATACAAATATCTTTACCCGCTTATGACAATACAGGATGTAGAGGATATATGGAAGCATGGTGGGACGGATATGGACAGATTGGAGAAGCTTATGGAAGAGCAGATAACATGGTATGAGGACGAGATAGAACAATATAAAAGCACGGGAACTGGTTTTTATGAAGGTATTTATGGTATTGAACTACTACATAAAGGTTGTGGGTTAAATGGGTATATTTGACAAGATAAAAAATGGTTTAGCGAAAACGAGAGACCAATTAGTAACAAAGATAGAATGGATTGTAGAAGGAAAGACCATAGATGAGAATGCCTTTGATGCAATTGAAGAAGCCATCATCCTCTCAGATGCAGGGCTTGAGACCACCGAGCTTCTCATACATGCTTTAAAAGAAAAGTGGAAAAGGGGGCAGGTAAAGACTTCAGAGGACATAGAGCTTTTCATGAAGGAAGAAATAGAAAAACTCCTGTTACCTGTAGAGAGTCCTATAGAAATAGATCACAAAAAACCTTTTGTAATATTGGCATTGGGCGTAAATGGCTCAGGTAAAACCACCACAATAGCCAAGATAGCCAATCTGTAT
>CAIJOT010000034.1 GCA_903822335.1 uncultured delta proteobacterium | reverse complement strand
TCGATCGTTGTGGTAGAATTTTTGTGCATATTTTTGTTCCTCCTTTTGCGTGGGCTTGATTGTTTGGAGACTATCTATTCTACTGCAAAAGGAGGATTTTTGTTAAGGGTTAATCGGGGATAAATGCATTAATTGGGCTAAATTGACATCAAAAGGGCCTATATTATATTGGTCTGACAGAGTGGGGAAAGGCAATGTAATCTTTAAAATGCCGAAGTTCCGCACCATGCAAATCGATACACCTGATGTTGCGACACATTTAATAGAAAATCCTGATACTTATTTAACCCCTATAGGTCCTTTACTGCGCAAGTTCAGTCTGGATGAATTTCCTCAATTATGGAGTGTCCTTAAAGGGGATATGAGTTTTGTGGGGCCTTGTCCTGCACTCTTCAACCAAGATGACCTGATTGCCTGCGGGCAGTGAAAGGGATTCATCGATTGATTACGGGGATCACCCCGGTGAAATGGGCCCTTGGAATTTCACGGGGCAGGCGGAATGGATCGAAACCCAGTGGCACCGGGGGCGAGGTTTTACCTGAAGTGGTTTGATGTTGAGGGGTTGGTGAGGGAAGCGAGTTTAAGGCGTTATTTTATATGAGAAATTCTTGATTCCCGCCTGAGCGGGAATGACAAAGGTGATTGCTTATGCAATCTGAGAAATAGTTTGACAAATTGCATAATAACAAGTATCGTATAATTCATGATACGACGTGAAGCCGAAGATACCATCCGTTCCCTGCTGCGGGGATTTCCCATCGTTACCATTACCGGGCCGCGTCAGTCCGGAAAAACCACGCTCGCAAAGGCCATATTTCCCGACAAACCTTATGCGTCGCTGGAAGAACCTGATGTCCGGCTGGCTGCCCGGGACGATCCCCGCTCATTTCTTGAGCGCTTTCCTGATGGCGCCGTTCTCGACGAAGTACAGCGATGTCCGGACATCCTCTCTTACCTCCAGTCTGTTGTCGATGCTGATGGGCGCATGGGGCTGTATGTCCTGACCGGTTCGCAGCAGTTTGGTCTTATGTCAGGCATAACGCAATCTTTAGCTGGCAGAACGGCCTTCGTGGAGTTACTCCCTTTTTCACTTGGCGAGCTTTCGCAGGCAGGCAAACAACCGCAGAATATTGACCAAATGCTGCATACCGGTGGCTACCCGCCGCTCTATGACCGCGACGTGGCTGTCCGGGCATGGTTTAGCGCCTATGTGACGGCGTACCTGGAGCGCGATGTCCGGCAGGTTCTGAAAGTGCAGGAGCTGGAGACCTTTCAACGTTTTGTGCGACTCTGCGCCGGGCGCACCGGGCAGTTGCTCAACTTTTCCTCTCTTGCCACGGAATGTGGCATTACCCATAATACGGCAAAAGCCTGGATATCAGTACTGGAGGCCAGCTATATTGTGTTCCAGCTTCGTCCGCATCACGTGAACTTCAACAAACGTTTGGTAAAGGCTTCCAAACTCTATTTTTACGACGTCGGTCTTGTGTCCTGGCTCTTAGGCATACAGACACCGGAACAGATAGAAACGCATCCACTCCGCGGGAGCATTTTTGAAACCTTCATTGTTGCGGAGTTGATGAAATCATTTCTCAATCGCGGCGAACGGCCAAGTTTTTATTTCTGGCGTGACAGTAACGGCGTCGAGGTGGATATTCTGATCGAGCAGGGGGAGCGGATGATGCCCATCGAGATTAAATCCGGCAAGACCATCACACAAGATTCCTTTTCCGGCCTGGAAAAATGGGTGGCCCTGGCGGGGGATATGGCGATTAATCCGACCCTGATCTATGGCGGTGGGGAACATTACAGCCACAAAGGCATAAGAATCAGGGGGTGGAATAAAGCAGGGACATCTGTTTTTTTAAAGTAAAGACAGGTGGATTTTCATGGGCGCTACGAAGATATTCATGGAGCGGATTTTGCATGCCTACTCGGCTCAGCTTCCTTTCTCCACGGCCCGGGCTTGCAGGGTGCGCCCCCGGTCAATGACCGTGATTTAATATTACAATGTGTTTCACTAATGGGATTGTGAAAAAGCGCATTGCTTTGACGGGAAGAGGCAAACGTGGAAGTACAAGAATATTACTGGCGACAAACTGGAATGACAAACGCACGATGCGCGAGTTTGATGTTTTGTGTGTCAAACCGGTTTCTGCTTATTCGGCAGAACAGATTCGCTCCCTGCGAGAGCGTTATCGACTTAGCCAGGCAGTTATGGCGACAGTGCTCAATACCAGCCTCTCTACCATTCAGAAGTGGGAGATCTGGGATAAGCGTCCTGGCGGGCCTTCTCTCAAACACTATGAAGAAACAGGGTAATAGTTGAGTAAGTAAAGTAAGTAGAGTGAGTTGATTATACATTCAAAAATCATACGGGCGGATATATAATCATTACCCTGCCCGAAAGGGCATGGTGTATATCGGGTACCAGGTCGGCAGCCGATATAAAAAAACCCCGTCCAGCATTTGTCTGCGGCTAAATGAAAAAGCAATTTTTTCACCACCCCAGTGAAATGAGAAGACATGGTATTGCCCCTCGGTCTGATAGACAAAGGTTTACCTCGGGGTAATTCATTACACAGGACAGGCAGATAGAAATCTGATGTACACAGATGGATGCAAATGCAATAATTGGGTCCGTGCCCTGTATTGTGATAAACCGCTAATACAGTCCACACCCTGCCTACCGCCTGGACAAGGCAGGCAGGCCATGCCGCTTATGCGGCGGGTAACAGAGCCCTTGAGATGCATTCAGAAGAATTAGCGGATTTGTGAATAGAAGTTATTATGCGATAAAGGGATTTTGGATGAGGATTCCCTCAATTCGTTGGCCATGATTCAAGTCTTCCGTCACAATTGTCGCAGCTCCTGCCCGGTTAGCGGCAGCAACAATCAACGCATCCCAGAATGATATGCGGTTACGTTCTTCGATCTCGGATGCCGCAAGAATCATTTCAGCGGGTGTTTCAATGATCCACGGCATATATGTTCTGACAATGGTTCGGGCTTCAGAGGGTTTGATCGGCACAGCGATCTTCTGTGTGACGTTGACATACAGTTCCTGAAGAACCTGTGTACTTAGAACCCCGGTTTTCTGATTCCACAGGGAGGCCACCAATTCCCGTGCAACCTCGTGTTTTCGTGCTGCATCAATGTCATGCGCATAAATCAGGATATTGGTGTCTACGAATATCTTAACGTTCATGAAGTTCCTCCCTCGTTACGGTGATGGCGCTGCCAAGATGATATCCTGTCTCAAGGAGGGAGAGAGCAAGTTTGCGGTTCTCCTCGTACCCCTCATCTTCCTCGATGATCCTGGTAACCTCATTACTCAGGAGCTGGCTGACCGAGACCATTCTCCTTGCAGAAATAACCTTTGCCTTTCTGATTAGATCCCCGTCAAGACTGAGAGTGATATTTCGTTTCATGGTATCATCCCCCTTGTATTTCAGATTGTCACGTAAAACAAGTGTATCACGCAAATTGTGTGAAAGCAAGGAAATAGCGAATCAGCTCATAGTTCGGCAGTGGATGAGGTGTCAGGTCAACACAGCCTGTTGCCCAACCGATTATACACCGGGAAACTTTTTGCTCCCTGCTCCACTGCGCTTTCTTACCCATGCATCGATTCGCTTCCATTCAATTTTCAAACTTGACCTGGCCTTCGAACATGAAAATTGGCTTAAACGCGACCTGGTCGCAAGCCCATTACAGCTTATCGGCAGGGTACCCAAGAAATGCTCGAAGTCGCGGCTCGTAAAAAATTCTTCCGGCTTTTATTGAAAGAGGAATTAAAAGGTTGTTTGAGCAACAGCCTGTACATCTTGAAAATATGACTTGTTTCTCCAGCTTGACATGTTGCTGTGTAACTGTTATCATATTCTTGTAAAGTGTAATCACTGACGGGAGGTATATATGGTAAGAACGCAGATACAGTTGACTGAAGAACAGGTAGCTATGCTGAAAAAAATGGCCATAGCCCAGCATAAATCAATGGCTGAGATTATCAGGCAGGCTGTTGATTTTTTTGCCAAGGCGAAGCATGAGGGGGGAGAGAAGCAGCGGCGGAGACGGGCGATGGCGGCTGCTGGACGCTTCAGATCCGGCGTTAAGGACCTGGCAGCCTCTCACGACTCCTATCTCACAGAGGTCTTCGGCGAATGAGTATTTTTATCGATACGTCGGGATTCATTGCGGTACTGGACAAGGACGACGTGAGTCATGCCGGGGCGGCAAAAATCTGGATGGATATTTTGACGTCCGAGGAAGACCTCGTGACAACCAACTATGTTCTTGTGGAAACCTGCGCCCTTGTGCAGAACCGGTTAGGTATGACAGCAACGAAGGTGTTTCAGGTAGATATTGTTCCTGTCCTCCGGATTGAATGGATTGACAAAGCTGTGCATCATGCCGCAATGGGAATCATGTTTGCCGCCGTGAGGGAAAAACTGAGTCTTGTTGATTGCGTGAGCTTTGAAACCATGCGACTGTTGGGGATTACAACTGCCTTCACCCTTGACAAGCATTTTAAAGAACAAGGATTCATATGTCTCCCTGCCTGATTACCTGTAGCAAAAAAGATTAGAACCTCTGTGTCTTTGTGTTTTAGCGATAAGTTAGAGTTTTTGCTTATGAAGCGATTATTTGACGTTAGCCTATCGTTTCTGCTGCTTGGTATTTTTAGTCTGCCCATCTTCCTGGTCGCACTAATGGTCAAGTTCACATCCAGGGGCCCCGTGCTCTACTGGTCAGACCGAGTGGGGAGAAACAACAGTATTTTTAAGATGCCGAAATTCCGCACCATGCGGATTGATGCACCTGCAGTGGCTACGCATCTTTTGGACAATCCGAAAGAGTTCCTCATACATTGTGGCTCCTTTCTAAGGAGATTTAGTCTTGATGAGCTTCCGCAGTTATGGAGTGTCCTGAAAGGAGATATGAGTTTTGTAGGTCCAAGGCCGGCCTTGTATAATCAGGATGATCTTATTCAACTGAGAACAAAAAAAGGCATACATAAACTTATTCCCGGCATAACTGGTTGGGCGCAGGTGAATGGCAGAGACGAGCTCCCGATCCCCGTTAAAGTAGAGTACGATGAATATTATATGAACAATAGGTCATTTAGTCTTGACCTTAAAATTTTATGGATGACCTTTTTAAAGGTTATTAGAGCCGAAGGGGTTAAGCACTGAAACAAGCTCACAAGCTTACAGGTGGCTAAGAACTGGTATAAAATTTGACATAAGGTTGCCATTGGTTTAAAATAGACCAGAGTATAGTCTAAACTGGAGGTGTTTATGGGTACTGTTGGTTCTTATGAAGCAAAGACACATTTGTCATCGCTTTTAAAGCGAGCTGCAAAAGGTGAGCAGATTACCATAACAAAACACGGCGTTTCTATTGCGATGATAGTGCCTGCCCGGTCATTGAGAAAGCCTGATGTGCGTGCATTGATTCAGGAAATTCGGAAGTTCCGCAAAGAGCATACTCTTGGAGGTATGAATTTAAGGAAAACAATAGAAGATGGGAGAAGGTTTTGAAACGCTTTGTGGTTGACTGCTCGGTAGTTATGGCCTGGTGCTTTGAAGACGAAGCGGACAGACATACTGATTTAGTATTGGACTTACTCGTTGACTCTGAAGCGATAGTGCCGTCAATATGGCTGCTGGAGGTTGCAAATGTTTTACTTGTTGCTGAACGCAGAAAGAGATTGACAGAAGCCGACTCCTTACAATTTGTCAAGCTGCTTAATGAATTGCCTATTACTATTGATCAAGAGACTTCTGAGCGTGCGTTTAGTGAGATTTTGTTTATTGGAAGACAACAGGGACTATCTTCTTATGATGCAGCATATTTAGAGCTTGCAATGCGGGAAGGAGCAGCATTGGCAACACGAGACGATGGGTTAAAAAAGGCAGCCGAGAAATGTGGCGTGAAGCTTATTAAATATCGATAGCTCTATGAAGAATAGAGGTCATTTAGTCTTGACCTTAAAATTTTATGGATGACCTTTTTAAAGGTTATTAAAGTAGAAGGAGTTAGACATTGAAAGGAACTGGTAGGCTGGCAAGCTCGTACCCCTTCCGCCAGAAATTAAAGATGGCATGGCAGAATACACCGCTCCCGTAATTATCTCTCACACCACACCCAACCGTCACTACAAAGTCCTCTTCACCCTTGCCTCTTGACCCTCGGCTCTCCGCTCCCTCACCATTCCCGATTAAATTCTCGCTTTCGTAGGAAAGTGAGAAAGTTAATAATAACAATAGGTTAATGGCAAATCAAAATCTTTCTTGTAAAGAATCTCAACGTAATTAAAATGTGTCTAATCACTTCATAAAAACATTTATAACTTCTTGAAATAGTACCCATATTTTTATGAATGTGTTATCATATAGTGTTTTATGAATATTAGGAGGTGGATAAAATGCAAGTAGTTAGAGCTATATTTGATGGAAAAGAAATTAAGCCTATTGAACCAATAAAAAGAAGGGGAAAGACCGAGGTATTAGTTGTATTTCCAGATGATATAATAAAAATTATTCCTGAAAAGGCAAGGGTGCTTTTAAGAGGTAGAGGAAAAGGGGAGATGTTGAATGAAAAGCTATTAAAATCAAGAGCTGAGGATATTAGTATTGAAGGGAATTAGAAAAAAAATTTATATTCTCGATACTTCTGCCTTATTTTCATATATTGAGGATGAGGAAGGCTCGGATATTGTTGAAACGCTTTTAATTGAAGCAGAAAACAAAAAAATAATAATATGGATTGCTTTTGTGAGCTTGACGGAGGTGTTTTATATTACCCTGCAAGAAAAGGGTGAAACAGAGGCTAAGAAGAGGCTTGAGTTAATACAATTCCTCGCCATCAATATAGAAGAATCAAATGAAGACCTTAATTTAAGAGCTGCAAGATTTAAAGCAAAGAACCACATTTCATTAGCTGATGCATATATTGCCGCTTTGTGTGAGAAGCACAATGGAATTCTTGTTCACAAAGATCCCGAATTTAAAAGCATCTTGCCCGCCATAAAAGAGTACGGATTACCATACAAAAAGTAATAATAGATCATATTCCATGCACATAAGGCCTGTGCCAATTCCCCATGATGTGCCGAATAGCAATCTCCCAGTCGCCCATATACCCCATCCCGATTGAATTCTCGCTTTCGTAGGAAAGTGAGAATATTTATAAATCAATTTCATACATTTGTTTAATAAAATGTTAACTTATATGCTAAAATGTTGAATGGAGATTGAGATTTGTTAAAGGATTTAAAAGGAATTACTAATCGACTTGTGAAATATTATGATCCAGAGAAGATAATACTTTTTGGGTCATATGGAAAGCGAGATGCGAGCGAGGGAAGTGATATTGACCTATTTATTATTAAGGATACGAACAAGAGGCCTGTTGATAGGCGAATAGAAGTTGAAAAAATGCTCTTGAATAGAAATGTACCACTCGACATCGTTGTCTACACACCATCGGAAGTGAGGTTTTTATACTCCCAGGGGAGTCCTTTTATAGAAGAAGTTATGGAAAGAGGGAGGTTGCTTTATATGAGAAAAACAACAGAGGCGTGGATAAAGGATGTAAAAGAGGAACTTGAATCTGCGAAAATTCTATATAAGTATAAAAAGTACCGGGGAGCCTGTTATCATAGTCAACAGTGTGTTGAGAAAGGTCTTAAGG
>CAIJOT010000033.1 GCA_903822335.1 uncultured delta proteobacterium | reverse complement strand
GGCTCCTTCCCTCATAAGACGTCTCCACTGAAAGAGTTGATTGGGATGTACTTCATACTTCCTTGCCACCGATGAGATGCTCATCCCTGGGAGTTCTGCTTCTTCCACCATGACACGCTTCTGCTCTGCGGTCCACCGTCTCCTCCTCTGCACTGAGGTAATCACTTCTACCGGACTCATACTCCTCCTTTCTGTTGATTATAGTAATACCTCTATCTGTATTACTATAACTTATTTTGGTTGTATGAGTGTTCGGTTAAAACGGGGGCTACTCCAACAATAGGGAAAGTTAATTTGAATGAAATTGTTTATCAGTTGAAAGAGATCAGAAACCCTTTAATGCTTACTATACTCAGGAAGATCCTTGAGACCTACGATGATCTTATTTCTGAGCGATTAAGTCAAACAAAGATTTATCCAAGTAAGTATCGTGGCGGTCTTGGAAAACATATACGAAAGGGTGATCCAGAAGAACACTTTTGCAGAGGCAGAAAAATACGGAAACGGAGTTATCGTATGGAACCCCGACAGTTCTCCACCGTCTTCGGTGAAGTAAAGATACCTATACGGGTAGCTGAATGTGTAAAATGTGGTCTTAAGTGCACTCAAGATTGGCCGATATGCGAGAAGAGAAGTAAACTTTGAGCATGAGGTTATTGAATCGGTCATTGATACAAACTATAGAAGATTCATTGATGGACGGTCAATCGATATCTCCCTGGGAGGTATTCATAATATCGTTGTTGGCAGTGATATGGATACCCTCCTCAAGAGCCGGTTTCCGTAGAAGGTTTCTCTGCCTTTATGGCTGATGGTACAGGGGTTAAACAATACAAATGTCGTAAGGGAGAATTAAGAGCTGTCATCGGTATTACAAAATCAGGAAGGCTTGAACCACTTGGCTGCTTTACCAATACCCCATGGACTGAAGTAGAACAAACCATAAAAGAACGTATAAAAGAGAAGGAGCAATACAATATTCTCTTTGTCTATAATGGGGAGCTCGGACTCGATGACTTTTTGGCGAATATCGCTGAATCCCAACGGTGCACATGGCATGGTCCTCGAGGGCTGTGTCGTGCCCTCTTAAGAAGATGGAATAAAGAAGAAGGAGAGTCAACCGGAAACAGATACAATCAAACAGTTGATAGGCATAGAGCTACCTGATGATTTTGAGATACTGAAAGAAGAAGACAAGGAACAGGTAAAGACCAGATACGAAAAAAGCAAGGCAGAGATCAAGGAACTGGTACAGACATTTTACAATAAGGGGTATCGGCACGGGGCATCTTACCTTGAGAAACTGTCAGACCGTAATTTTACCAATATTGAACTCTGGCTGAAAACAGGGGTGATTGCTCCAAAGACAACATCCCTCCTGGAACGTCTCTTTAGAGAATTAGGACGCCGGTTAAAGAAAATAGCCTGAGGTTTGTCTGATAAAGGAGCGACAAACATCTCTAAAATGATCATGATCGGGCAATACTCCAGAGAGAAATGGGAGCAATACTGGAGAAACAAACTTGGGATAAAAGACTACTTCAACATTCATATAGAATCGGTTGAGATATCATGATGCCACAAGTTTTGAACGATACTAATTCTTGTTCAAACTCTTGGATTCTTTGAGCTTTTTGCTCAATGTATTTCTATTGATACCGAGAAGTTGCGCTGCTTTTGAAATGTTATTATTTGCCCTCTTCATTGCTGCATTTATAAAAATTTTTTCAATAATGATTTGTATATTGAAAAGTACACTATCCTTATCATGAGCTTTAGATATTAAAAGTTTATCTGCTATATCTTCCAATTTTATTTCAACATGTTTGTATAATTTATTGATGTCGCTATAATTATTATCGTTTTCCATAGAGAGTATGAAACGTATTTTTTATTATAACATAAATACTGAAGACAGTTATAAAATTATTAATTTTTCTATAATATAATAGTATCACTCTTTGGGTAGTAAAACATTGTTATTTTGCCGTAATAAAGCGATTTTTTTTCTTGACAATGTATAACATTAATTTTTTAATTGTATACAATTATGTATCGAAGCTTCACAGTATAATAAGAAAATTTAAGGAGGTTGCAATGGGTGAGCTGTTCAAGTGGGATTATTCACAATACCCGGGCTACAAGAAATACCCTCATCTTTTCAAACCAATTCAGCTTGGTAAGCTGACTATACCAAACCGCATCAAGTATGCAGCTACCGAAGACAATCTGAATGATAAAGACGGTTTTATTACCGATGCTGATGTGGCTTACATTAGGGAAAGAGCCAAAGGAGTGGTAGGCGGTATCTGCTGTATGCAAGGGGTCTATATGGATGAGAAGCGGCAAGGCCAGGGCTATGTTGGTCAGGCTGCTTGCTGGGATGATAAATATATACCTGGCTTGAAGAGACTTGCAGATGCAATTCATGAAGAGCGAGCTGTGGCTTCCTGTCAGTTAATGCACTGCGGTCGCGTTGGTGCTGTTGAGGTTGCATACTGTCATGGTCCATCACCAGTACCCCAGAGATTAAGAATATTCAGACCAGTCCAGGTGATGACCAAGGATGATATCAAGCGGTGTGTGGATCAGCATGTTGTTGCTGCAGAGAGACTCTGCAAAGCAGGGTTTGACATCGTTGAGATCTCAGGTATCGTCGGCTACCTTGTCTCGAACTTCATATCGAGCTACACCAACAAAAGAACTGATGAATATGGTGGTGATATCCGGGGAAGGATGAGGATGGTTGTAGAACTCATTCAGGCAGTCAAGAAGGCGATCGGAGATCGCCCCTTAGGAATTCGACTCTGTTCCGATGAGTTGTTAGATGATGTCCGTGGAAACACGCCAGAAGAATCGATGATTTCGTATCAGATGGCTGAAGAGGCTGGAGTTGATTATATGAGCGTTACCCTCGGCTGGCAGGAATCGATTTATCCTGTTATCAGCAGGGATATTCCACAAGGTAACTGGCTCTTCCTGGCTGAAAGGGCCAAGAAGCATATCAAAATACCTGTCCAGATGGCATACAGACTTTTTGATCCTGCAATACCCAATAAAGCTATTGGAGATGGCATACTGGATTTCTGGGAAATGTGCCGACCCATGATTGCCGATCCCCATATGCCGAAAAAGGCTCTTGAGGGGAGAGAAGATGAGATTAGACCCTGTGTGGCATGCAACGTCTGTCTTGCCAGGCTCTTCCGTGATGCCCCTATGACATGCTACATAAACCCGGTGTGCGCACATGACCACGATCCAAAGTTTCACATTGCACCGGCAGAAATGAAGAAGAAGGTGATAATTATCGGTGCAGGGGCTGCTGGCCTTGAATGTGCGTGGGTGGCTGCAGAAAGAGGACACGAAGTCCACGTATACGATAAATTAACAGAAGTGGGGGGAACCCTCCTTGAAGCCCGGAAAGCGCCATACGGCGATGAGGAGCTCTACTATCAGATAAATTTTGCAAAAGCAAAATCCGATAAGGCAGGTGTTCAATTCCATTTAGGTATTGAAGTAACGCCTGAGTTGATTGATGAAGAAATGCCCGACACTGTTGTCCTTGCAGTGGGACCGAAATATATTAAAGGGACTGCCCCCGGTTTTGATAAACCTCATGTGGTTGGTGTTCTTGATGTGTTAGCAGGAAAAGCTAAGGTTGGAGAGAACATTGTTGTCTGGGGGAACAAAAAACCAGGTGTCGGCGTTGCTCTATATATTGCAAAACAGAAAAAGAAAGTGACAGTTGTTGGCAAAAACAAGGATTTTGCGATAGACATTAACCCTTCCTTCAGGTGGCGTTATAATGCGTACTTAAGACAAAATGGCGTAACTGTGTATAACGATTGTGATATCGCAGAGATTACTGATAACAGTGTCACCGCAGTTACTTATGACGGGTATTTTATTCCCATTAAAGCAGATACAGTGGTGTGTACAGAACGTGTCCCGAATCAGGATCTGAAGAATGCGGTGAAAGAGTTAGGTGTTGAAGTATTTGAGATAGGAGACATGGTGATACCTCGTAACCTGTCAAGTGCGGTTCATGACGGTTATAAAGTAGGCCTAAGGATTTAAAACTAATTAAGGAGGGATAATATGCCTGTTGATGCAGAAAAGGAAATAAGTCGCTTATGGAGAGCATTGCATAGTGCTCAAGATAGCACTATAAAAACATTTTATCAGTGGCGTAATGCTGCGGTAGGGCTGTTTCCAAATGCGAATCCATCAGAAATTGCTTTAAAAGGTTGGGAAGCCATGGCTCATGATCTTGGTAAATCATATTTTCCGCGACTAAGCTTCTCGAAAGGTGAAGAGGCCTTTTTGAGACAAGTTGCAGGGCTTTATGTGAATACCTGGCAAGGTTACGGTGCTGTGGTGAAAGTCGAAAAAGGCAGCAATCCCATGGAAGCGTTTATTAAATGGGAAAGGTGCCCATGGCCATCGTTTGCAAAAGATTTTGCTGCTCCCTTAAAAGAGGATGTGGCAGGATGCGACCTCGTTCTTCAGATAACCCTTGAGATGATAAATACATTTATGGGTACGAATTTCAAGATTGAGACACAGAAGGCTATTCCACGCGGTGAAGGTGTATGTCTCAGAAGATTATACAAACCATAAGCTAATGATAGGAGGATACATATGGCTGCACAGGTTGATCCACAAAAATGCACGAAATGCGGGGGAGTAGTACAGCCCCTTTGCGTAGAAGTATGTCCAGATGAGGCAATCAGGGTTCAGGAAGACAGGATAGTGGTTACGGAGTTCCTATGTGAAGACTGTAACGAATGCGGTTTTGTATGTCCAGACCGGGCTATTAAAATCCCACTTGATAAAGTTACCTTTTAATGAGGAGATTCTATGAAAATTAATAAAGTAGACCATATATGTATTGCAGTGAAGAATTTAGAAGAAGCCAAGAAGGTCTGGGAACCCATTCTGGGGAAGTCAAAACCTGATGATGCTTATGTCGACGAACCTGAAAAAATCCGGGTTGCAAGATATTGGATAGGGGGAGTAGGTTTTGAGTTGATGGAATCAACCACACCAGATGGAGATGTAGCAAAATTTATTGAAAAAAAGGGTGAAGGCATCATGTTGCTCAGCCTTAATGTGGATGATACACGGGAATCGATGGATGAACTGAAAGCGAAAGGTTATCCCTTTATCGGCGGGGTAAGACCATTCCGTGATTGCGAATTTGCTTTTATTCACCCTAAAGCGGTAAACGGCGTGTTGCTTGAATTGATAGATTATAAGTGGAAAGAGCTTAAATAAAACAATTAATAGGGGTTAGAATATAGACTACGTTATACCCTAACCCCTATGTCCTAAATCCTTACAAATCATAAAAGGAGGGGGTATGGAATCTAAAAAAACGTTATACAAGTCGTTTAAAAACCCCTTGTTGTTGAAACCGGCAAGACCTTTGCCTAAAGAGGTTGCTATAATTGGTGCGGGAACAATCGGCCCTGATATTGGATATTACCTGAAAAGCGCTTTACCCAATATAAAACTCCTCCTTGTAGATGTCATTGAAGAACCTCTAAAAAAGGCAGAGAAAAGACTTTCAGGCTATACAAGCAAATCGGTTGAAAGAGGAAAGATGAAAGAAGACCATGCCAAACGGGTGTTAAATAATATCATCTATACAACCGATTATGCTGAAATCAGAAATGCCGATTTAGTTATTGAAGCTGTTACTGAAAACATTCCCCTCAAACAGAAGATCTTTTCACAGGTAGAAGGTGTAGTGGCTAAAGATACGATCATAACCTCCAATACAAGCTCAATACCGGCTGACCGAATCTTCACAAAGATGGAGAAGCCGGAACGGGCTACAGTTACCCATTTTTTTGCACCTGCGTGGCGAAGTCTGCCGGTAGAGGTCATTGTATGGGACAAAGTAAGTCAGGAAGTGGTGGATTACCTGTTATGGGTATTTGCCATTACCGGGAAGGCACCTATCATTACTAATAATGCGATTTGCTTTATGCTCGACAGGATCTTTGATAACTGGTGCAATGAAGCTGCCTATCTTCTCAATAATGCAACGGCGGGAGAGATTGACCAGGTGGCCGAAGAGCTTGTCTCTGCGGGACCGTTTTATGTGCTGAATCTAGCAAATGGGAATCCTATTGTTTTTGAAACAAATACCCTGCAGATGGAAGAGGGAAAGCATTATCAACCTGCTTCTATTTTACTTTCTGTGAAAGAGTGGCAGACAAAAAGGCCAGGGGTTAAATTGGATATTCCTGAGAATGTAAGAAACATTGTAAGGGATCGCCTATTGGGTATTACATTTTCACAGTCTTTTGATATTATTGACCGGGGGATAGGCACACTGGAAGACCTCAATTTCGGCTGTCAGGTTGCACTTGGTTTCCATAAAGGGCCTATGGATACTATGAGAGACCTGGGTGAGGATGAAGTAAATCGAGTTATTAAATTATTCAAAAAAGAAAGAAAGGGTTTTCCGGGACCAAAAAAGTCGTATTCCACTTACCAACATTTCAGACGCTATGTCCTGGTTGATGAAATAAACGGGGTCAAGGTTATTACAATCCGTCGCCCTCAGGCCCTGAACGCAATTAGTGATGATGTGAATGATGAAATTATGGGTGTATTAAAAACGTATAAGAACGATCCAAAGACCAAGGGTTTTATACTCACAGGATATGGCACAACGGCATTTTCAGCAGGAGCAGATATAGGAAAATTTCCTCAGATGCTCGGTGACAAGGAGGCTTCAGCACAATATGCCAGAGACTGCGCTAAAGTACTGCTCTTTATGGATCAAATTGACAAACCAATAGTTGCCGCTATTAACGGTTTTGTAATGGGAGGGGGTTTAGAGGTTGCCCTTCGTTGTCACAGTATGGTTGCTGTTAAAAATGCAAGATTCCAATTCCCAGAAATCACCCTTGGGATTCTGCCTGGTATAGGTGGTTGTATCGTTCCTTATAGAAAATGGCCTACAGGTGCGAAGGTTTTCCACGAAATGCTCTGTTTTGCAAAACCAATAAATGCAAAAGAGGCTGCAGATATTGGGATGGTAAGCAAATTGGCGGATAGTTATTATGAGATGATACAGGAGGCAGTAAAAGAAGTTAACCGCTTAGAGGGTAAAATAAAACGTATCCCTGATGGGAAAATAGAAATCCCCGGGATAGAGTTTCCAGAAAACCCATGGCTGGTAAACTTTGTTTGAGTAAAGAAGCTGTCTCTGTTGTTGTAAAGACCATTCAGAAAGGGGCTGCAACGTATCAATTTGAAGATGCCTTAGAGATTGGATATCAGGGATTTGGCGAGATTGCGTGTACTGGTGCTGCGAAAGAAGGAATTTCTGTTTTTCTTGAGAGAAGACAACCGGTTTATAACAAATAGTAATGGTTCACAGTTCTGCGTTTACAGTTCAAAGCAAAATGTTTTTGATTCTACTGTGGACCGTGAACAGCAAGCCGCAAACAATGGTGTAAATGAAAGGAAGGAATAAAATTGGCAGGTATCACTTCTTATGGTGCATATGTTCCTTTGTTTCGGTTAGATAAGAAAGCGATTCGTGGAAGAGGCGAAAAAGCTATCTGTAATTTTGATGAAGATAATATCACAATGGCCGTCGAGGCAATAACTGACTGCCTCAAAGGGGTAAAGAGAAGCTATTGATGCCCTCTATTTTGGAACTACCATTCTGATGTATGATGCAAGATGCACGATAAAATTCTGTATTCTGAATTCTATAAAAAATCCTGCATCGTGAATCACGAATTGTGTATCGTTCGTTTTATGAAGGAGTGATTATGACTGACGCAATTTTAGTAATTGGTGGAGGTGTGGCAGGGATACACGTTGCGTTAAATGCAGCAGAATATGGCTGCAAGGTATATCTTATCGATGATACACCGAGTATCGGCGGTATCATGGCGAGATTAGACAAAACATTTCCTACTAATGATTGTTCAATATGTATTGAAGCACCAAGGATGTACGAAGTCGACAACCACGAGAATATAGAGATCCTCACCAATACTGAAGTCCGTCGGGTAAGTAAGAAAAACGGTGGTTTTGCCGTGAGACTATTAAAAAAGGCGAAATTCATTGATGAAGAAAAATGCACAGGCTGTGGCGCTTGTATACAGGCATGTCCCATCAGTGTCCCTGATGAGTTGGATGGAAAGATTGGCGGGACAAGAAAACTCGTCTACATGCCTTTTCCCCAGGCAGTCCCAAGTGCAGGCGTGATCGACATGAGGTGTCGCAACGGGAAAATGCGTGAAAAGGGTGCATGTATCGGTGGATGTGTTGTAGATTGCAGTCAGTGCAGGGAATGTCCCATCGCCCTTTGCGTCAAAGCCTGCATTAAAGAAGGGAAAAATGCGGTACTCCTCTGGCAATCAGATAAACCGATGGACATCGAAGTAAAGAGTATCGTCGTGGCAACAGGGCTTAAACCTGACGAGCCTGAAGCAGGGGTATATGGTTACAATGTATATGAGAACGTTATTACCAATCTGCAGTTTGAGAGGCTCATGAACGCAGGTGGCCCAACAGGGGGAGACATTATTCGACCTTCTGACAAGAAGCACCCACATAAGATTGGCTGGATCCAGTGCGTTGGGCGGGGATTGAAAGAAGGGGGATTACCTTACTGCTCAAAGGTGTGCTGTATGATTGCCGCAAAACAGACGATCATTACCAAAGAGCATGGACCAGACGTGGATACCGTTGTATTCCATAATGATCTAAAGGCTTATGGTAAGGGTTTTTGGGGATTCTATAAAAAGGCTTTGGAACATGGGGTGAGATATGTGAGAGCAAAACCGTATGATGTTCGTGAAGACCCGGAGGTAAAAAATGTAACTGTCAAATACGAAGACCTCGACACGGGTGAAATCAAAGAAGAGGAAGTTGAGTTACTTGTGCTCTCAATGGGTCTTGAAGCGAATGACCGGAATAAAAGATTAGCAAAGGTGCTGGGGATTGAGCTTGGCGAATATGGATTCTTTAAAGAGAAAGACCCCCTTATGAACCCTCTTGAAACAAACGTGGAAGGGATTTACCTGTGCGGGGGGGCTACAAGTCCAATAGATATTTCTGAATCGGTTATCCAGGCATTTGCTGCAAGCCTGAAAGCAGTATCGAGAAAATTAGAGCCAGAGGTTGCATAATGAGTGAAGAAGATATCAGAGTGGGTGTGTTTGTCTGTAATTGCGGTTCAAATATTGGCGGTGTTGTCAATGTACCGGAAGTGGTGGAGTATGCAAAAAATCTTAAAAACGTAGTTTTTGCAGATGAGAGCAAATGGTCCTGTTCAGTTGATGCATTAGCTCAACTTCAAAAAGCGATCAAAGATAACAACATCAACAGGGCAGTTGTCGCAGCCTGTACCCCAAGAACCCATGAACCTCTTTTCAAAAGGACAGTAAAAGAGGCAGGGTTAAACCCATACCTCCTTGAATTTGTAAGCATCAGGGAGCAATCCTCATGGGTGCATATGAATAACCCTCAGGTTGCGACAGAAAAAGCAAAGGACCTCATTAAAATGGGAGTTGCCAAAGCTGCACTGCTTGAGGAAGGAGAAGAGATCAGGCTTCCTGTAAAGACTGACTGCCTGATCATAGGTGGAGGGGTAGCTGGTATTACTGCCGCACAGAATCTTGCATATCAAGGCTTTCATGTAACCATCGTAGAGAGGGAGGCAAAACTTGGCGGTCTTTTAAACAGGATAGGGGAGATCGAAAGCGATGGCAGAGAAATTCCATCTGAAGAGATTGTGAGGACAAAGATAGACCAGATAGTCAAATATCCAAATATTAAGGTATTCACAAACACTACCATAAAAGATATTACAGGATATATAGGGAATTATAAGGTCACAGTTCAGTCAAACGGCACCGAAGAAACCTTCGATGTATCAACGGTTATTGTGGCTACCGGGATGCAGGAAGTCGAACCCGTTGACCAATTCTGCTACGGTATGAACAACCATGTCATAACCCAGCTTCAGTTGGAGGGTCTACTTAAAGAAAACAGACTCGACAATATCGGGAGCGTGGTAATGATCAATTGTGTCAATTCCATGAACGAAACCCGAGGATGCTGCAATATTGGCTGTCATGTATCCATTAAGAACGCCATCACGTTAAAAAAGAGATTCAGCAATGCGAAAATTTACATCCTCTATAGAACCCTCTGTTTGGTAAAGGAAGAACGAAGGATTGTCGAAAAGGCAAAAGATGCAGGTATCAAATTCATCCGTTTCCCTGATGACCGCTATCCTGAAGTGAACAGTGACAACGATCAACTATCAATAAAGGTTTATGATACCCTTCTGGGCAGGGAATTTAGTATCCCTGCTGATTTACTTGTTCTGACAACTGCCTTTGAAGGCGATAAGAGCGTAGACGAGGTAAAAGGTCAGCTTAAGGTCTCTTCAAATGCGGAAGGATTTTTCCAGGAGGCACATATTAAACTCGGACCACTGGATTTTCCGGCAGATGGTGTCTTCCTCTGCGGAACAGCACGATCCCCGAAAAATATAAAGGATACAACAGAAGAGGCTGTTGGAGCAGCAATGAGAGCATCCATACCAATGAAGAGAGGGTATATAGAGGCTGAAGGAATTGTTGCGGACATTGATTTGAATGAGTGCAGCGGATGCGGTCTCTGCGTTGATAATTGTCCCTATGGGGCAATAAAATGGGCAGCGGAAAAACAACCCGAGGTGATCAAGGCGCTCTGTAAGGGATGCGGTCTCTGTGCAGCAGATTGTCCGAAAAACACGATAAGTATCGTCCACTTTTCAGACAAACAGCTCCTTGCAATGGTTGAGGCTGCCCTTGAGGAAAATCCTGCACAGAAGATTGTCGGTTTTATATGTCACTGGTGCTGTCTTGGTGCAGTGGATATGGCAGGGGTTGGCAGGATGCAGTATCCACCTAATGCAAGGCTCATCAGGGTTATGTGTTCTGCAAGGGTCTCTGTAAAACATGTGCTTCGTGCCTTTGAACTTGGGGCAGCAGGGATACTTGTGGGAGGATGCGAGTTTCCGACCTGCCATTATATAGTTGGCAACTATAAGGCCGAGAAAAGGATGGAGCGCCTCAAAAAAACATTACCCAAGAAAGGGTTTGACCCTGATAAACTCTGGGTTGAATGGTGTTCCGCAGCAGACGGTCCTAAATTTACAAACATCATGAGAGAAATGGCAAAAAAACTGAATCTCACTGAGTAAGGGTGACAAGATGGAGTTATCAAAAGACCAACCTGAACTTACAAAAAAGGTTTACGATACATCTATGTTCAGGGTTTGCGAACAATGCGGTTCCTGTAGTTCTGCATGCCCGCTTACAGGCAAAGAAGGTTTTAACATCCGTCGTATCATAAGACATCTGGAGCTTGATTTAGTAGATGAAGTTACCGATTCTCCTCTACCATGGATCTGTACAACCTGTGGTAGGTGTGAGGATGCCTGTCCGAATGGCATTAAAATACTTGATATAATAAGGTTTTTAAGACAACTGTCTCCACCGGATTTGATCCCTGAAGGACCTCCCTGTACGCTTGCCTGTCCGGCTCATATTAATATACCCGAATACTTAAGGCTTATATGTCAAGGGAAGGTAGATGATGCCTACGCTTTAATTCGTGAAAAAGTTCCTTTTCCAGGTATTTTGGGGCGTGTTTGTACCCGACCCTGTGAAGATCAATGCAAGAGAGGGGATGTAAACAATCCAATTTCTATATGTGCTTTAAAGCGATATGTAGCGGATAACGAAAATACTTCATCTGATAGATTTTTAAATGTAGAAAATGATACCGGACATAACGTTGCAATCATAGGGGCTGGGCCAACCGGCTTGACAGCAGCATTCTATTTAAAAAAGAAAGGACATCAAGTTACTGTTTTTGAAGAAAGGTCTGAGCCTGGGGGGATGATGTGGTTAGCCATTCCTGCTTACCGTTTACCACAGGAAATAGTAAAAAATGAGATACAGCGAGTATTAGATATAGGCATTGAACTAAAAATAGGAAAGAAGCTCGGCAGGGATTTTAATTTACAAAAGTTAAAAACAGATGGTTACGAAGCTGTTTTCATTGCTATTGGAGGGCAACATAGCAGGAGAATAAACCTTGAAGGAATGGACTTTAACGGTGTTCTCTGGGGAGTTGATTTTCTCTATGAAACAAAAGAGAAAAAACCAACAGAGATGAAGGACAGGGTAATAGTGATTGGTGGGGGTAATGTAGCTATTGATGTTGCCCTCACATCGTTACGCCTTGGCGCACAAGAGGTAACGCTTGCATGTTTGGAAACATTTAAGGAGATGCCGGCCAGCAGTTGGGAGATAGAACAGGCAGCGGAAGAAGGTATAAGAATAATGAATTCATGGGGTCCTTCCAGGATCTTAGGATCGAATGGGAAGGTAACGGGGATAGAGTTGATGAAATGTACTTCGGTTTTTAATGAAAACGGTATTTTTTCGCCTTTATTTGATAATGATACCAAAACGACACTTGATACAGATATGGTAATACTTGCCATCGGACAAGCAACTGACCTTTCTTTTATAGATGCTGATGCTGCATCAGTGAAGGTTGATAAAGGGTTGATTGTTGTTGATAAGACCACACAGGCAACTAATTTATCAGGTATATTTGCAGGTGGAGATGTTTCAAAAGCCCCTGGCACTATCATAGAAGCTATCGTTGCAGGAAAAAGAGCAGCAAGCTCAATTGATAAGTTTTTAGGAGGGGATGGCATTATCGATGAATCTTATGTTGATATAAATTTGGATGAACATACTATACAGGAAAGAAGGAACAAAGGATTTGCAGACTTAAAAAGGTTAGACATACAAAAAATATATGTTACTGAAAGGCAGGATAATTTCAAAGAGGTAGAACTTCAATATGATACTGAACAAGGTATAAAAGAGGCAATGCGTTGTTTCTCGTGTGATTTGGAAATAGAGCATTGTAAAAAAAGCAATAGTAGACAAACCATCATATCAACGGAAAGCAGCTAAAACATACACAATTATGAAATAGGGGCTTAAAGGACCAATTACAGTAAAAAGTATATGTTCTGATAAGAGATATTATGTTAACTATTATCTGTTTTTTAATTATTAAGGTATGGTGGCTGAAGGTGGATATACTGAAGGATAAGACATACGCTATCGTAAAAAACTACAGAGTTTTGATACACTGACAGGTTGTTGTGTCATGGATGACGATACTTAGCCTTCTCCTTTCCAGTCTTCAGCCTTTCCACCTAAATTGTTCTACAATCGTTTTAAATGCATTGAGATGTATAAAACCATTACTTCATCCCTTAAAATCAATCTGAACGAATTTTAAAGGGTCTAATTTCGCTCTCAGTAAGATATCTGTATTGCCCTGGCTCAAGATCACCCAATTTTATATTTCCTATCCTGACTCTCTTTAATTTGAGAACATGATGGTCTATGTACTCACCAATTTTTCTGATGATCCTGTTACGACCTTCAGAGATAATAATTCTGTACCAATTATTCGTAATGGATGACTTTAGAAAATTAATTGCTTTTATTCTGCAGAGAACTCCGTCTATAAGCAACCCTTTTTTTATCTTTATAAAATCATCTTCATCTAATTTGCCTTTAAATTTTACAAAATATTCTTTTTCAACACCGTATTTTGGGTGCATGATTTTATTCGCAAACTCGCCATCATTTGTAAAAATCATGAGACCTTCAGATGCAAAATCTAATCTACCAACAGGAAATAAATAAGCATCGATCTTTATTAAACTCCTTGCTATATCCCTATCATCATTATAATTTAAGTCTGATAGGTACTTAACAGGTTTATACAAGGCTATATATAAATTAATAATGTTTTTATTTATTATATTATTATCAAGACTTATGATATCTATTTCAGGTAATATCTTATAGTAAGGCTCTAATATACTTATATTGTTGACCTTTACTCTTCCTTTATTTATAATTTCTTCTGATTTTCTTCTCGATGCAATTCCACACTGGGTGAGGAATTTAGATAACCTTTCCATACCACAAAAGGCTTATATAATAATCAATCTTTATAAACTTCGATAGGTTTTTCAGTGGCAGATTGAATAATAGGCTTCAATACTTTTTTATCTCTCTCTATCCTTTTATAAATTTTAAAATTAATGTTTTCCTTACCAAACACAGGATTTATATAAATCTCAATATTTACATCATCGGTTTTGTCAATAGATAATAAAATATCCTTTTTCAATTCGCTGTTGGAGGTATATACTAAAGAATCATTGTAGTAAAACCCTCTCTTAAACGATGCAGATATTGTGTGTGTACCTATTGGCAAGGCAATCTTGTATTCACTTCTTCCGTCGAATTTGACTGTGCTATTATCCACTTTGAGCTTAAAGTCTAACGGGCTTATAATATTAAAGTCGGATTTTGTAATATCATATTCTATAAAAGGGTTTTTTTCAGATTCGTATAATACTACATCTTTCTTTTCGTCCTTCCTTGGAACATAATAAAAAGGCTTGTAAGACAAGTTACATACGGCTTCTTGCCTCGCTAATTGTTTATATGGTACAGTTACTTTAGACAAGGACTCTCCATAGTCTTTAGAACTTATTGAAAAGACGAACTTTAAATCTTCCCAATTCTTATCAACATGGTATATTGTGAGTTCTATATTCTCATTATTTGTTTTGTATGTTCCTGTTATTAAAACGTCTATACTGTCTTTTCTCATGTAGTCTTCCATAAATTTAATCAGTTCTTCGTAACTATACTGATCAGGAAAGGCAAATATACCCCTGTCTGTCTCATCTCCTATTAATTTAATTCTATTTTTTTGAGCATAAACATTCTTCATCTCTTTCTTTAACTTTTCAGAAAACTCTGTAACATTATTTTTATCATCAAAAAAATTGTATATGTATACTGTTATTTCTTTATTTGGTGCATATGGTTCAACTAACTTATCCAAGACTTTAAATATCAAAGGATATAGTTGGTCATTAGAATAAAGCACTTTCTTACAGGACACAATGTTACCTTTCTCAATTTCAACTTTTGACTTGATTATTTTACAGATGCTTGTTGTATCATATGTTTTTATAACCGCACACTTACCAATAGCACCTGTCAGTTCTATATCCTTACTCGCTATGATTTCAAATATATCCCCTTTTATAACACTGTTATTCCTTCCAAGATTTATAATTGCTTCTTCTCCCATTGCAATACCAAGCTTATCCTGTGTGGTTCCAATAACCTTTCCCTGAACCAATTCTTCTCCAAAACAGTTAGCCCCAAAAGATAAAATCAATGTTATTGACAATAAATACACATATACACTTTTCATTTATCCCTCTTCTGCATAAAGGTTTTTTAAAATCGTTGGTGTGATGAAAATAAGAAGCTCTGTTTTTGTATTTGTTGTTAGATCATGTTCAAACAGCCAGCTTAGGAACGGTATTTTTCTTAAAAACGGAATGCCTGATCCTGATTCACTCTCATTAGACTCGTAAATTCCGCCGATTACAATAGTCTCGCCATCTTTTATAATTACTTCGGTAGTGGCTTCTTTTTTATCGATAGGTGGCCCAGCCGTAGTGTTGTTAGCAAAGTCAGGGGAGTTTTTTGTTGCCTTTATCTGTAACCTGATATTGCCATCCTTTGTAACCTGTGGTGTAACTTCAAGGGACAAAACAGCATCTGCAAATTGAGTTTGAGTACCTTGCTGGGAAACAGTTGCATAAGGAACAGTCTTTCCTTGGGTAATGACGGCCTTTTTGTTATCAGCAGTCACTATCTTTGGATGTGAGATAATCTTGCCCTTACCGTCTGATTCAAGGGCACTCAGTTGGACATCGAGCTTAAAGGAATCTGCGGCACTCCCTAAAAATATTCCAAGCGCTCCTCCTGATTTAGCACCTACCGCTGCAGGTATATTTACACCGTAGGGAAAATCTGTTGAACCTCGAACCCCTACCTGTCCTGTTGTTGCTGTATAGGTGGTAGCCCCTGAGGTAGCCCCGGAAGTCTTCCCTCCTGTTACCTGAATATCTCTACCTCCAACTTTAGTAGCATAACTGGCTCCCCACTGTATCCCTAAGTCTCTTGTGAAGTTTGAATTCGCCTGTACTATCCTTGCTTCAATTTGTACCATTGCTGGTTTTATATCATGCTCCTTAATCTTTTTCCTGATTTCTTCAATCTTTTCTTTTGTATTATATACAATTAATGCATTGGTCGACTCCACAACAGTAACCTGAACATCTTGATAAATACTTTTTACCACCTTTTCAAATTCTGTTGCCTTTGCAAAGTTCAGAAATATTGTTTCTGCAATAAAATCTTCCCTTGTTTTAAGTTTCTCTTGTTTTTCTTTTAAATATTCAGCCCTTTTTTCTGTCTTCCTTTTCCGTTCTTCTTCATATTGTGTGGATGTTATAATTCTTATTATGTTATCTTCTTCAATCTTTTCTATCTTATTGGTTTTTATAATCACATCGAGGGCTTCATCCCATGACACATTATCAAGTTTGATTGTAACTTTACCTTTTATGTCTTCTGCAATAACAATGTTCTTGCCAGAAACGTCAGCCAGTATTCTCAATACATTTCTTATATCTGCATCTAAAAAATCGAAGGATATTTTTGAATCATCTCTTTTTTCTATTTGAGCGAAAGAAATCAACGGGATGAGTAAAAAAATTATAAAAAAAAGTATTGTTCTTTTCTTTTTCATATCACACCTTTTATTTTTTCTGTATTTCCATCTCAAACTTTCTTAGCTCTCCCTTTACACTGTATCCCAAAATAACCTTACTTTCAAGTATATCCACAATAAATATAGTTGGATTTATTAAGTCACCATTTTTAAATAAAACTCCTCTTCCCTGCATGTCCTCCATCATAGCATATCTATTTTTTTCTTTCATAATTATACCAACAAGTCTCAATTCTTCCAATTCATAGCCACTTTTCAGAACTTCTCCCTTGCTACCCTTTACAACTTGTTTTTCCTTACCTCTCTTTGCTTTAAAAAGATACGTTGGCTCAAAAGGATCCCGTTTATCCTTCGAGGTATAGGTAAAATCTCCAATTTGCACTTGCTTTTCTTCTTTTACTTTCTTTGGCTCTGCTGCTTTCTTTAGCTCTGCTGCGTATAGAGACAAAGAAAAGGTAATAAAGATAAAAAAGCATAATAGATATAAAAAACTTTTTTTCTGTAACTGTTGAATAATGATCCCTCTTTTAGTCTTATCTTCTATTTTCTCTCTCCTATTTAGGTAAGTATACATAAGTTTTTGCCAAACATGCACCCTCTAAAACTGTTCTTGGAGAAACACCTTTTGCATCATGAGTAATAACAAAACTTGAAATATTTATAATTCTCTCCAATTTTCTCACACCATCAAAAAAATACCCTATGTTGTGGAAAGGACCACTGTATCGTATCTCAAATGGCAATTCTGCATAAAACTCTTTATTTTGTATTGCTTTTGGTTCAAAATATTTTATTTTTATCCGTGTTTCTGCTCCAGTCTTTGAGACGCTCCTCAAAAGGTTTGGTACATCTTTTGTCTCCGGTAGCTGTTTTAATGCCTTTTTTAACACTTCTTGTAACTGAGCATACTCTTGTTGAAACTTTCCCATATTACTTCTAATGGCAGCCATTTTATCCAAGTTCAGTTTTAGTCCTTCATATTCAGTGAGAAGTTTCTTTTTTATTTCAATCTGTGGAAGAACCACAAAGTAAAACAAGGATGCAAATATCAGGATATTGAAGACCAGAATAAATATTATTTTGTATAGTTTTGGAATCTTGGTTATCTTTTTACCTATCCCTCTCACATCAAAATTCAATTTCATAAAATTATATTACCCCTAACAAGAAATTTTTTGACCACAATACCCTCTTCGGCAATATCTTCAACATTGATCAACTCTACATTCCTCATATAAGGAATTTTAGAAAGATTTTCAACAAAATCAGCTATAGACTCGTTCTCCATAGAACGGCCTTCTAATTCAAACCTATCTTCATCCTTCTTGAAACTTTTCAACCAGACATTTTCCTTTATGACAGATGTAAGGTCATAAAGGGTCCTCGCAGCAAGTGCCCTACCCTCTTTTACGTCATTAATTGCCTTTATCCTTTTCTCTATTTCTTGCTTTTCTTTCTCTAAATTAAGATATTCCCTATAAATATTTTCTAAACTTGCAATCTCTGCTTTTGCGTCCCCTATCATCTTTTTGTATTCTGCTATGTTTTTTTCGTTCTTATAGTAAATCCCACCGACTATCGAGAGGTTGAGTATAACTACAAGCAAGAACAAATATAGATCGTACAGAATCATCTTTTTTGCCAGTTTTTTGGGTAATAAATTAATCTTTATCATGAGTCTATATCCGTAACCCTCGTAGATAAATAAAATGCAACAGGGCTAAATTCTTTGTGTTGTTCATACGTGCTAATCTTTTTTTGATCTTCATTTAGCAACAAAAATGGATTCAGGTATTCTACCTCTACCTTTGTGTCTTCACTTATTCTTTCTTTTAGCCCTTGTAATAAAGATGACCCGCCTGTCAAATATATTTTTCCTATATTCTCATTAGGTTTGGTTGATACATAAAAATT
>CAIJOT010000032.1 GCA_903822335.1 uncultured delta proteobacterium | reverse complement strand
TCTATAATAGAAAAAGAGAAGAATAGGGAATAAGACAAGGAGCCTTCTTTATGTAATAAGATAAGCAGAGTGGCAGCGGGAGTATCTGTGGCTAATGGGGTCCGTCAAAGTAACTCGACCTGAACTGCCGGATGCTCCCGGCCAGTACCCTGTCCAATGGGAAGATGCCGTTAAGTGGCTATTATAGACGGGACAAACGGTATTGGCAGAGCCATGAGACTATCAACACAGAAAGGAGGATAAGAGGATGAAGAGGTTGCCTGGAGGAATCGACATAGGGAGCGAAAGCCATCACGTCATAATTATGGATGATACCGGGAAGATATTATATGATCGGAAGGTAGCGCACAGGTTCAGTGAATTTTACAAAGCGATCGGGGAATTCAAGGGAATCGAGGAACAACATCAAGGGGAAATAATCTTTGCGATAGAAGGGAAGAATGGGTATGGTGCGCCCTTTGACCGGATACTCATGGAGAACGGATTTAAACTGTACAATGTGGACAACCTGAAATTAAGACGGTTTCGTGATGTATTCGGAGCAGGATGGCGCAACGACCGGAGAGACGCAAAGATGTTGGCAAAGATGTTGAAATTGAAAGACCATGTGGATGCGGAAGAAGAAAAGGCGTTCATAGCAGTGGAGAAAACGCCGGCAGTCCATGAAAAGCTTAGGATACTCTCAAGGCATCAACAGAGCCTGATAGATGAGAAAGTCAGGATACAGAACCGGCTTAAGAAAAGGCTGCTTGAGGTATGTCCCGACATATTGGAGTACGCAGATACGGACGGCAAAAAGCTGTTACAAATTCTGAAGAAATACCCTGATTTCAGCAGGTATAAAAAGATCACCCTGGGCGCGTTACTGAAAATAGAAACAATAGGGAAGAAAACAGCCATCTCAATCTTGGAAGGGCTTCGGAATATACAGTATGTCGAGGAGTTGACAGACACTTACAAAGCGATTATATCATCATGTTGTCGACGTATATTGGATCTCAAAGAAGAGATTGCGTTGTTAGATAGGGAACTGGAGAAGACAGGAGAAAAGAGTGCAGAGGTGATGCAATTAAAAAGCATTATGGGAGTAGGGACAAAACTCTCAAGCAGACTGGCAGGAGAGATAGGGGATATCAGAAGATTCAATAGGGAAAGCCAGCTTGCGGTGTACTGTGGAGTAGCCTGCATTGATGACGACTCCGGAAAAAAGAAGAAAACAAAGGCCGTATACAAAGCAAACAGGATCTGCAAGACAACGATGATCGAAATGGCAGGCTGTACAATACGATATGTACAGGAATCCAAAACCTACTATGAAAAGAAGAGGGCTGAAGGAAAAGATCATAACCATGCTCTGCGGTGCCTTGCCAGACAGTTGATAAAAGTGATATTTAAGATGTTAACAGAGAACCGTGAATATATTTACAAGGAGGATAAAGAGTATAAAAAGAAGGCTGCCTGAAAAATATTCTCTATTTTTTACTTGATTTTTTAAATGGGAAGTTCAGGTCTTGAATTATCAGTTTTTC
>CAIJOT010000031.1 GCA_903822335.1 uncultured delta proteobacterium | reverse complement strand
TTTGCGTCGCCGGGTACCCGTGGTATTACACGGGTGTTGGAATCTATCCAGCTTGCACAGCAAGCGAGGGGGGGAGGTTCCACAAGCTTTGCTTGGGGAGGGGGCGACCCCCTTACGGGGACAGGCGCAAGCCCCGGTAATAGAAGTCAGACCCGCCTTTCTCGTATTCCTTTCACAAGCATAGGCAACAGATCTCCAGATTTCCCAAACAAAGAGATATCTGCTATTGAGCTTATTGACGTTGGTTCAATATTTATCTCGATCACACAACCGCCTCTCTCCTTCACAGACTGCGGGAAAGAAGCTACCGGATATACAACCCCTGATGTCCCTGCTACAATCAATGTATCACACATATCTATAACATCATAGGACTTCTGTAACCATTCAGATGGGATAGATTCGCCAAACCACACAACATCCGGCCTGAGTATATTGCCACATTCACATGCCGGAGGGATTGATTTCAATGGAACATCCATAAGCATGGACGTTCTGCCATCTTTTGTGCATCTCGCCCTCCATAAGTTCCCGTGGATCTCTACCATGTTTTTTATTCCTGTTCTTCCGTGTAAACCATCCACATTCTGGGTTATGAGAAAAAAATCATCATACAATCCTTCAAGCTGCTTTATCGCAAGATGGCCTGGATTTAATTCCGCTCTCCCTATTATTCCCCGTCTCCAGTCATACCATCTCCAGACAACTTCAGGGTTACGCTCAAAAGCCCATGGGGTTGCAAGGTCTTCAGCTCTATAGTTTTGCCATAAACCGTCGTTCCCCCTGAATGTCGGTATACCACTTTCAGCGGATATGCCCGCACCTGTGATTACCAACAAATATTTGGTGTCTATTAGTCTCTCTATGGCTTTATCTATCATCCCCGCCTCTCCCTATTGGTGAAGCTTCCCTACAATCGAAACCCTCATCTTTCCATCATCTCATTGTTGTATGTATTGCCCACACCTATATTTCCTCCAAAATCTTCTTCAAACGTTCTAACACATTTTCATCCAAAATTTTTCTTTCTTTTACCATATCAAGGGCTACTGATGAAAGGGCCTTATACACCTTTCTGTGTTGTTCCATGTCATCCATTGCACGAATATGAGAAGCAACAGTCTCTACGTCCCCTCTCACCACAGGCCCTGTGAGTGACATAAGGGGCCCCTTATTCTCAATATTTTTTAATGTGGCATGTATGATAGGAAAGAATGGTTCAAGCTTGATGTGAATCCTGTCCATAACGCCTTCGCTGGCATAGAGCAGGGCACACAAAAGGTTACATACAAATACTGCAGAGAGGTGATAAAGAGCCTTGCTCCGGGCGTCTATTGTGAGCACTTTATACCCTATATATGTCCCAAGAAGTTCCAGTTGATAAAGAGCTTCTTCGTCACCTTCGATAAAGATATACGTGCTTGGGAGCGCATTGATCGCACTATTAATATCAGGGAAGGTCTGTAAGGGATGGAGAGAACCAAGGAGAGCTCCTTTTTCATCAAGGGGTGAAAGCTCCTTTGAGGAGTGGGCACCGCTTGTGTGGAAGAATAACTTATTTTTAAGGGTTGTAACATGTTCAGAAAGCTCCTTGCCCACATGGCTAATTGCCCTATCCTGAGTTGTCACTGCTATTACGTCGGATTTCTTTACAACCTCCTTGTTGTCTCCTGTATACAGACAATCATCGCCCAGATAGTGCCTTGCCACATCGAGAGATGCCTTTTCTATGTCAGAGATAGCGACAACATGTAACCCCCTGTTCTTCATCACATATCCAATTGCTATCCCCACCTTCCCGGCGCCAATGATCCCTATCTTCATCATTCAAACACCTTTTTTGGTAGTATAAATATATTTTTCAATATTTCAAGAGTTTTCCTGCCAATGCTGTTCACAAAACTCACACTGATATCAGGGTCATCCAATGGTCCTTTTACATTGTAAGCCGCATAGAGAAAACCCTTACCTTTTTCCTTGACAATGCTCCTCAATATGGGAATCTTATCTATCGTCCTGTCCAAAGTAACAAGGGGAGACACAGTAATATTACCATTTATCGTTTTCTTCTTGATGTCTAAATCGCCTTCCCCGATGATCAGCATAGACGGGCTATCGATAATAAAATTATTTGTGTGAAAAACACCATTCTTCACAGTAAAATATGCCCCCATTTTTTTGTATGATAACCCATTGTTCATAAAATCTACCTTGCCTCTGAAAAGGTCATAAAAATTCAGAAGCCCAAAGATCTTTGAGAGGAGATTCCATCTCTTTATTACCCCATCTTTACTGTACATGGTCATATTGCCATTGACTCCATTGAGCAACTCTTTTGCGCTTGCGCCTTCAGCATCTAAGCTCCCATAGAATGTTACATGACCATCAATGACATGGTTCTTTGCGGGAAAAGATTGTAAAAACAAGCCACTCGCGATTTCGTTGATACTGCCATTCGCATACATGTATGGGGTTGCCCCTGAAAGGTCAATTGCTCCATGCATATCCACATGGCCACCGAATGTATCCATTTTTAGTCCGGCAACACTCAATGTCCTGTCCATTAATAACCCATTTGCCTCAAGGTATTCGCCTCTTACTCTGTTCAAACACAGATCTTTCGCTTTTAACGATATATCCCCACTCACATTCGCCATAATGCTATTTTTGTCAATCAAGGGAATCCTAAACTCAAATTCATCCTGAACATCGTCAATATTGAAGGTTTCCATATCAAGGGACAAAGAAAAACGGGGAGAATCAAGGTCCTCAACATGCAGTTGTCCTTTACTGAGCATGCTTATGCCACATTTTAGTTTACTGACCTCTATATCAAATGTTTCTCCCTTAAAGTCAGCTTTAAGATTAATCTCCTTGAGCGGTTTCGCTATCCACGGGAGCCTTAAAAAACCATTATGAATCTTTATATAACCTCTCATATAGGGGAGTTTTTTCAAAGGGAAACTGAAATTTCTTACAGACAATTTGAGCTCTGCATCACCCCTGGCTGTATCACCCTCAAAAAAAAAGAGAGGGGCAACCCTCTCAATCCCGACGACATTCATCGAAACATCGAGATTCATATGCCTGCCTTCCTCTATCCTGCCTTTTAAACGAATATCTATACCGTCAATGTTATAAAAAAGGTGTTCAATACTCACATCTTTCTTCTTTTCTTCTACAAAAATATTAAAATGAGAACTACTTTCTATCCCCTTATCCTTCTTTATAATACCTGGAATTTCAAAGTAAAGATCGTTCATCAGTATATCTCCACCCACCCTTAACACATTATCTTCCTTTCGGATATTTATATCAAGCGTTGCTATCCCGTACATATCAAAGGGGACCTTTATAAAAGGCTCTACGTGGTGTATATCCAGATCACCTTTCATGTGCATACCCATATACTTCTTGTTCCATTTTCCCCTGATAACGATATCAGTCCCACCTTGATTGATGATCAACGGGTCAAACACAATCTCATCACTCGTAAACCTGTATGAACCCCTTGCTGACACAGATACCTTTCGCCAGAGCAGATCAACGTTGTGTAGTTTGCCTGTCCCTTTCATTGTATAACCTTCGCTCTCGTTCCCTTCCAATTCTATTATCCCCTCAGATATGCCTTTCCTAAACTTAAGGTCTCCCACATCAAGCATGGATGGTATATCTTTAAGGTTCACCGAAAAACCACCCCTGATTTTGAGTTTTCTGTCCTTTCTTAAAGGTATCACACCTGCAAAATCATAGAACGTGCTTGCTTTAAATGTTCCTCTCACATGAGAGATGTCAATATTGCTCTCGTCGAATAGCAATATACCTTCTACATTATTGAAATACATCTCTTTATAGGCTATGCCTACATTTTTCAGTTCAATCTCAGCATGCAAAGGGTGTTTTTTCTCATATATCAGCCTGTTCATTCTCGCCTTTCCTTCCCTGACAAAACTCCAGATATTGGGAGATGTTTTTGTTACACCTTCCAAGGCAATATATTCCTTTACATCCTTCATACTGAAAAATTCTGAGGAAAATCCAAATTTGGTGAGTTCGCTATTCTCTATTTTTAAAGTAAGCAAAAGGGGCGTATCTTTAAAAAAGACATTGTGTATCTTCAAATCAGTGATTCCACCGGCATGGGATAAATCCATATTTCCCTTAATCTTTTCTATCAATAAGGGCTTTTTTAAGATACGGTCTTTCAGTGTATAATGGGTAAGTTCAAAGGGTCCGTCCATGGTAAACTTTTTTTTGGTATAAGTAAATTCCCCGCTTATATCGGCCTTTCCCTTCATCTTTTCATACCACACATCCATATCCATTCGGCCAATAGAATATTTCCCCTTGATGTCCAAGAGTGAATCTTTATATACACCTTCACCTGATGCTTTAAGACTGCCATAATAGCCGCCATTCACATCTGCACTAAAGGCAAAAGGTTTCCCAATATTAAGGTTGCTTATTGTAAATTCGTGTATCACAAACCTTTGACTGTTATATGTAACAGAGCCATCTTTTATCTCTAAAAGCTCAGCAGGAAAAGAAAAAAACCGCATTTTCCCTTTCCCGGGCAGGACATTCAAATCAAAACCGGCTATGGTAATATCTTTAAAATACACACCCTTTTTCACCTGTACAGAAAATTTCCACCTCTTTACGTTCCCCTCGATATTTCCCCCCATACTCGTATCACTCAACTCAATAACCATAAGTCCATCTCTATAGCCAAATTCAACCTTGGATATGTGTACCTTGCTGCCAGTAACCTTCCCCAATGCATAAGAAGCTATAGAGGACATGTTCATCCTTACCAGCAGGATTGCAAAAGCACATACAATGAGTAAGATGATGAGCAGGTATATAAACCTTTTCATGAGGGTGTCCGTGCGAGGGCGAAAAAGATGATCGTTTTTGCTTTCGCACCCAAAAGAACCCGGGAAGCCTCTTGAGCAGTATATCCTGTTGTAAAAAGGTCATCCACAAGTAAAATCCGCTTTCCTTTGATTGCTTTCCTGTCTCTAATCGTGAAAGCTCCTTTTATATTCTTTTTTCTTTCATCCCTTGAAAGGGTGAACTGGTCTTTTGTGTCTCTCGTTTTCTGTAAAACAGCATGATACATTGCCTTATTTGTAATCCTGGAGATCTCCTCGCCTATAATAAAGGACTGGTTAAACCCCCTCTCCCTTAACCTTTTTTCTGTCACAGGTACAGGAATAATGCAGTCAAACCCTTCTGCAAAAGACAGTATAGTTCCTTTCACCAATGAGACAAGGTGTCTCCCCACATCCTTTCTCCCGTTAAATTTAAAAGCATGCATGGCATCGCGGAGCTTGGTCTCAAAATAAAAACCATAGTATCCTTGCTGAAACCCCCTTTTTTCCTGCATGCATTCACCACATATAATGCTTTTACCTGTCCATCTTCCGCAGAGAGGACAGGTTGATGCTTCCTCAATGACCCGAAAGGTATCAGTACACCCTTTGCACAGGATATTCCCATGAATACCACACCCTCCACAATGGAGCGGGTAGACAATCTCTAATACAGTTTTTAAAGGGTTATGCACCGTATTTGTCCAGCTTCAACCCATGGGCAAGGGCGAGAAACATCAGCTGTTTACTATATATTGTCCCTATACTACCAAGAATACAGTTCTTTTCGTGAAAAGCCATCCCATCCCTTTCGCCTGTTTTTGTTACGAGTAGTAGCGGGACCGGGTGCCAACCATGACCCTTGAGGGGGCATGGGGTGGAATGGTCACCGGTGATTACCAATACATGAGGGTTCAGTTCATATATATCAGGTATTATTGCATCAACATTTTCAATGGCCTTTACCTTCTCAGGGAAATTACCATCCTCGCCTGCAAGGTCTGTCTCCTTTATGTGCAGGAAAAAAAACTGGTAAGAACTGTAATTCTCTTTCAATATCCTGATCATCTCCTGGTAATCTTTTGGTTCTTCCTTGACATCCATTCCAAGTACCTTTGCAATACCTCTGTACATAGGATATGTGGCAATTGCAAGGGCATTTAAATGAAACTCATGGGAGAATGTTGGTATACCTGGTTTATTTGAAAAACCCCTTAAAAGGACGCCATTCGCTACCTTCTCTTCCTTCAAAATCTCCATGACTCTGGTAATAAATGTATTGACTATCCTGGCAGCAAGTTCCGCATCTTTTGTCTTCGGGGATGTATTGACAAAGGGTCTGTTATCTTTGTGGGGGTCTGCGTCTGAAAGCTTGTCAGAAAGGCCCTTACCTCTGAATATTAACGCAAATCTATGAGATTTCCCGGGTTTTATAATAACCTGAACACCTTCTATCTCTGATACTGTTTCCGATATCGTTTTGCATAAGCGTTCTGTCTCTCTTGTTTCTATTCTTCCTGCCCTTCTATCTGCTACTATTCCATCCCTTACCGTGCAAAAGTTTGCCCTCGCTGCAAGATCACCATCCTGCAAATCCATATTGAGCCCTAACACCTCAAGCACTCCCCTGCCAATTTCGTATTGAATGGGGTCGTATCCAAAAAGGCTTAAATGGCCAGGCCCGCTACCCGGTGTAATCCCTATACCTACAGGCATGATGCGGCCAAGAATCCCGCTTTTCATAGCAAGATTATCAATATTCGGTTTTTTCGCTGCTTCAAGTGGGGTGAGATACGAGAATGCCGGGTTTGGAATATCTCCAAGACCATCGAGTATTAAAAATATAATCTTATTGTCGTTGGTGAGGATAAGATCTTCCATAATTCCTACTCTCCTCTGTCCCAGTCTTCCCCTTCATAGAGTGTTTTTAATTCTGTTGATTCAACAGGGAGGAACTCTTCCTTCTTCACATTTATTGTACTCCAGCTGTAACAACTGTCACAGAAATCTGCCCATTCTTCTTTCACAGCCTGGCAGTTTTTGCAACTAAAGGGTATATAGACATGTTTCATGGGGAAGGCGCTTCTAAATTCTTCAACTGCCTTTTCTATTTCTCCTCTATGGATATATGCCTCTGCCATAGCCCTGTGTAACCCCTTAAATTCCTCTCCTTCAGCAAGTAATCTATTTAACATATCGATTGATTCATCAATCATTTCCAGCCTCAAACATAACCTTGCGTACAGGAACGATATAAGGTGATTTTTCGGTGATATATCAAGTATTCTTCTGTATATCTTTAATATAACCCCCGGATCTCCCCTGTCTATGTATAAATCTTCCATTTTCAAAAGAAAGATTATGTGCCCTGTCTTTGAGTATCCCCTCCCATATACCCTTCCTGCTTCATTTAACTTACCCATTCTCTTATACACTTCGGCTAAAAGCACGTAAGCAGGTATAAATCTCTTGTCTTCGCCAAGCATCTCTTTTAAATCTTTCATGATTGTTTCGGAATTTGCTTCAAACTTTTTATTGTAAAGTTCCCGTACCTTTTCAAATCTTATACCAACAAACCTCCGGTTTTCATCCTCAGTTTTTATAAACTTCTTTGTCTTCTTTTCTAATTCATACGCTTCGTTCCAATCCTTTTTCCATATATAGAAATCTCTTAAAAGGGCCAAGGCTTCGAGGTTTGATTCGTTCATCCTTAATACTTCTTTGAGTTCATATTCAATTTTCTCCATACTTTTTGTCGCAAGATATACTTTCACCTTTTTTAATAATATGGACTCCCTTTTACCAAGGCTCGCCTCTGCAAGTTCCAGAACCTCTGTCGCCTTATCAAATTCTTTCATAGAGGTATACATGTCAGAAAGGAAGGTGTAGGCTTCTTCCATTTCAGGGGCCTTTCTTACAAGCCTGTTAAGCTGCTCTATAGCCTTTTCTCTGTCCCCTCTCAAATCATATGATTTTGCCTTTTCAAGGAAATCTCTGAACTCTTCCTTGTTTTTCTCTCTCCTCTCTTCCCTCCATCCGCTCACAGCCTTTTTGATATCATAGAAAAAACTTATGATGATCGTGATGATGACCCCCAATACGAAAGATACTACGACATAGCCTGCAACGCTTGTTTCGTAATATCTTCCATATCCTACATAGAGCTTCACCATTTCCTGATTAAGATTGGAAATATAGAGATAAAAAAGGAGGAATAGAAAAAAGAGAAAAAAGAATATCTTGTATTTCATTATCCTATGTTCCTTTCCCTTCCATCATTCTTTTACACGTAATACAATACCTTGCTATGGGGTTTGCTTCAAGTCTTTTCTCGTTAATTTTTTCTTCACACTCTTCACAGATACCGTATGTTTTATTGACTATCTTATCGAGGGCATTATCTATATCCTTTAAAATGTTTAAATCATTATCACTTATGCTCATAAGTATGTCAGCATTGTATGAATTGCTTGCAGCATCTGCCATATCCTGAATGCCATCTGTTCCAAGAGTATAAGAATCTTCTTTCAGTTTTTTTGCTTTATTCAGTATATCTTCTCTCGCCTTCAACAGTCTCTTTCTAAAAAATTCAAGCCTTGCCTTCGTCATTTTCCACCTCTAAATGTATATTTTCTTTGTCCATTCTGTACCTCTTCGCTTCTATCCAAAGGCTCTCAAGGTCATACAACTCCCTTAATGTTTCAAGAAATATATGAATTATAACATTTTGATAGTCTATAATCACCCATCTTCCATCGTTATAACCCTCTACTGAATAGGGCATTACTCCTATGTCTTTCATGCCTGTCTCTATATACTCCGATATAGTTCTCACATGTCGTTCACTTGTTCCACTCGCCAAAAGAAAGTAGTCTGAGATATCTGTAAGTCCCCCAAGCTCAAGGACCAGAACATCCTTTGCCTTTTTTTCTTCCGCATATTTGCCGCATATTGTGACCTTTTTTATAGCTTCCACTTATACCCTATATAACCTCCTTTTGTGAATAAACCTCTCTACCGTGTAAGGGACAAGGTATCGAATGGACTTCTCCTTCTTCAAAGACTCCCTTATCTTGGTTGAGGAGATATCAAACTGGGTAATATTATGTACATAGATCCTCTTCCCTGAAATATGCTCAAAGGTATATTCGCCTACTCTCTTCACATCGCCTCTCACATTCATTGGAAACATCTCGATACCAGATACCTGTTTGTGGGTTGGCCTGATCATGATTATGAAATTTGTATGATGAAATATCTCTTCATAGCGATGCCAGGTATCTATCTCTGAGAAGGCATCAATGCCTATAATAAAATAGAGGTCTTTGTATTTTTTCTCAAATGATCTGATTGTATCAATGGAATAGGAAATCCCTCCTCTCTTTATTTCCATTTCAGACAAATAGAGCGCATTATTGCCCCGAATTGCCATGCTCAACATCTTTAGCCTTTCATCGGCACTGGTAATTCTCTGATTCCTTTTATGAGGTGGTATGTATACTGGTACAAAATAGATCCTCTCAAGGGAAAAAAATTCCCTCACCTCTTCCACAACCCTTAGATGTCCGATATGCACAGGATCAAATGTCCCACCGAATATGCCTATCCTCATCACTCCCTCAACTGTCCATCACCAAAAGCTATAAATTTTGTAACCGTCAATTCTTCAAGACCCATGGGACCAAAGGCATGCAACTTCGTGGTGCTGATACCCATTTCTGCTCCAAGGCCAAGCTGATACCCATCATTCAGTCTGGTTGATGCATTCACAAGAACTAAAGAGGAATTCACCTCTCTCAGGAATCGCCATGCATTGTGATAATGTGTGGTAATTATGGCGTCTGTATGGTTCGAACCATATTTTCTTATATGGGCAATGGCTTCGTCTAAATCTTTTACTACCCTTACAGAAAGGGTTAGGTTAAGATATTCTTCATACCAATCCGCTTCAACTGCCTTGTCTACCCCTTTCAGGATTTTCGCTGTTTTTTTACAACCCTTTATTGTAACCCCTTGTTTTTTAAATAACCTTGCCATCTCTGGCAGGAAGTCTTCAGCTATCAATTCATGGACAAGGAGTGTTTCCATGGCATTACATGTTGCCGGTTTTTGAACCTTCGCATTCAGACATATGGTGAGGGCAGTATCCTTCTCAGCCCATTCATCCACAAAGATATGGCATACCCCTTTGTAGTGTTTGAGAACAGGAACACGTGACTGTTCCACAACGCTTCGCAAAAGCGCCTCGCCGCCTCTTGGAATTACAAGGTCAATATAATCATCCATCTTCAAAAGGCTATATATATAAGACCTGTCTTTTGTTCCTACAAAATGAGCTACATCCTCTGATACACCTGCCCCATGTAAAGCTTCGGTAATGAACGTAAAAAGAGCCTGATTTGAATGATACGCCTCAGAGCCACCTTTCAAAATCACGCAGTTGCCACTCTTCAGACAGAGAGAGAAAGCTTCTATTGTGACATTGGGACGGGATTCATATATGACCAGAATGACACCGATAGGGATTCTCATTCTCCCTACCTGTAACCCATTAGGCCTCCTCCATATCTTTACTATTTCACCAACAGGGTCAGGTAGAGCAACCACATCTCTGATGCTTGCCTGCATCTCCTTGATGACCTTTTGATCAATCCTCAGCCTATCAACCATGCTTTTTCCAAGGCCTGCCTTTTCTGCCGCTTCTATATCCTTTTTATTCTCCTCGAAGAGGTAATCCTGCCTTTCCCTGATCAGGCCTTCCAGGGCAAGGAGGGCTTTGTCCTTCATCTCTGTTGTGATATGGGCAGCTATATCGGATGCTCCCTTTGCTTTCTTTGCGAGTTCTTCTGGTTTCATAATAACACCATGTTGTCCCTGTGTATAATTTCTTCGGTGTATTTATAACCGAGCTTTCTTTCTATATCAATACTTTTTGAACCCTTTATTTTATTGATGTCTGACGATGAATAATTCGTTATGCCTTTTGCAACAACCTTTCCGTCTCCATTGTTCATCTCAATACACTCGCCTCTCGTGAAATCTCCCTCTGTTTTTATAATGCCGGAGGGTAGAAGGCTCTTTCCAAAATGTAAGACGGCACGTTCTGCGCCTTCATCCACCCATATTCTGCCCTTTACCTTAAAGGCAAAGGCTGTCCACCACTTTTTTCGTGTCATCTTCCTCTCCGGGAGAAACAACGTGCCTATGTCATCTCCTTTTATTACCCTCAATGCCACATCCTTTATATTCCCCATCACAACCCTCGTGGAAATACCATAAGAACCTGCTTTCCTCGCAGCCTCGAGTTTGCTCACCATTCCGCCTATACTCTTTTCGCTCCTCGTCCCCCCTGCAACCTTTTCAATTTCTTCATCTATCTTTTTCACGACCCGTATCATACGTGCATCAGGATGTTTGTTTGGATCCCTGTCAAATAATCCTTCAACGTCTGAAAGGAGAAGGAGTAAATCTGCATCGGAAATCTGGGCGATGAGTGCAGAAAGATTGTCATTGTCTCCAAACATTATCTCTTTAAAGGAGAGTGCATCATTTTCGTTCACCACAGGAACAATATCCATTGCAAGCAAGGTGTTCAAAGTGTTCATGAGGTTAAGGCACCTGCTCTTGCTTTTTATGTCTTCATGGGTAAGCAACACCTGACCAACATGTATCTTCTCTCTTTGAAAGGTTTCCATATACATCTTCATCAACCTGACCTGTCCTATTGATGCAAGGGCCTGCCTCTTCTCAATCTCCTTTGGTTTCTTTTTTAAAATAAGGGTTTCCATACCACAGGCTATTGCACCGCTCGAAACGATAATCACATCAATATTCATACCCTTTATGGCTTTCACCTGCTTTGCAATGTCTTTTATCATGCCCACGCTTATCTTCTTTTCCCTATCCAGGAGTACTGAGGTGCCTATCTTGATGACGACACGCTTTATATTGAGCGCTGGTTGTCCTGTCTTTTCCCTATTCACTTTTTTCTACCCCTGTCTCCTTTCCTTTATTACATCCTTCAACCTGTCAATGCCCCATCCTTTCAAGGCACTGATCTTTACAACATCCTCTTCCTTCTGGATAAAAAGGTTTTCCCATTTATGTAGTGCAGCTTCTGAAATGAGGTCTATTTTATTGAGGACCAGAATCCTCTTTTTATTGAGCATTTCTTCTTTATAAGAATAAAGTTCATCGAGCAAGGTTGCATAGTCTTCATCAACGGACCTGGAAGAGGCATCCAGAACCAGTAAAATCATACCTGTTCTCTCAATATGTTTTAAAAAAGTGAAGCCGAGACCCCTGCCCCTTGAATCACCTTCCACTATACCTGGGATATCAGCCATTACAAAGGTTCTCTCTCCATCCCTGAATACACCAAGGGCTGGTGTTAATGTTGTAAAGGGGTAATCTCCTATTTTTGGTTTTGCGTCTGTCAGACGTGAAATGAGAGTAGATTTGCCAACATTTGGTAAACCAGCAATACCGATATCTGCAAGAAGCTTAAGGACCAGATGTAGGTTTCTTTCTTTCCCTGCTCCCCCAGACTCAACATCCATCGGTGCCCTGTTCGTAGAAGTTACAAAACGTGCGTTCCCTCTTCCACCCCTTCCACTTTTTGCAACAACGTAATGTTCACCATCCTGCGTAATATCGCATAACAGGAGTGAATCGTTTTCATCATATACCAAGGTTCCGAGAGGCAGGTGGATGTGTGTATCCTTGCCATCCCTCCCCTTTTTATTGTTACCGCTTCCGTTTTTGCCGTTTTCTGCCCTGTAGATACGTTTATACTTGAAGTCTAAAAGACTCGCGAGGCCTCTATTCCCAACTATGGCTACGTCTCCTCCCCTTCCTCCATCACCGCCGTCAGGTCCTCCCCTGGGAACATACTTTTCTCTCCTAAAACTTACACAACCGTGACCACCGTCTCCTGCTTTTACATATATCTTCGCTTCATCAACAAATTTCATTCAACAGGGTAAACATTCGCCCTTTTTCTGTCACCAGCAGTCTCAAATTTCAGTATACCATCAATTAAGGCGAATAGTGTGTAATCACGACCAATACCGACATTATTTCCTGGGTGTATCTTTGTTCCATGTTGTCTTGCAATTATATTACCGGCCTTTACGGTTTGACCGCCAAACTTTTTCACCCCGAGCCTCTGACCGGGGCTGTCCCTTCCGTTTCTTGAACTTCCACCTGCTTTTTTATGCGCCATTGGTTGCCTCCATAACAATCTTCTCTATAAGTAATTCAGTATAAAGCTGACGATGCCCGTTTTTCTTCTTATAGTCTTTCCTTCTTTTCATTTTGAAGACGATTACCTTTTTCTCCCTGCCCTGTGAGACTACCTTACCGCTCACGTAAGCGCCGTCTATATAGGGATTGCCAATAATAGTTTTACTACCGTCATTTATCGACAAAACCTCTTTTATCTGGATTTCTTCCCCTTCCTTTACCGGGAATTTCTCCACCCTGACCTTTCCACCCTCAAGGATTTTATACTGCTTGCCTCCTCTTTCTATAATAGCGTACATAAGTTACTCCTAAACTTTATTTTAAAAAAACTACATATATTATGATAAAGATGGTGGAAAAGTCAAGAAGGAACTGCTTTTTGGGTGAATGTAATATAATTACGTTACCCCAGTCCCTCACTACATATAATTTTGGGTATCACTTTGTCCTCGAACTGAAAACTCCTCCTGTCAAGCCAATCCCTCATACCGTATTGCGTATACATATCCCCAAGTGCTTTGATAAGGTTTTCTCCTGTAATTCCATTACGCCTGATTTTATTAAGCTCACGCTCCACCGCTTTTGTTAATGTGCCGCGGAAGGCATTTTCAAGGAGGTTAACCCTTGCCTTTATATCCTCATCTGCTACCGTACTAAAAAATAGCCTTAATTCCCTTAAAACATACCGTTGGCCATGGGAAAGTGTAAAGGTATGTTCCCGTTCGGATTCACGGTGCTTAACCTCTTCCTTGAACTGTCTCAAAATTCGCATCACGGCCTTATTGTACCCATCCGGTAATGGCAACCCCTTTTCTCCCCTCCCGCATTTTATTGAACTCAAAATACGTGGTATATCTCTCGATGCCACTTTCCCGTCTTCTTCCACAAGAAATAACTGCTGGTATCGCCCTGCCTGGCAGAATGCAAACAACCCTCTTGAATCCGACGGTTTAACGGTTCTTATGCCGTCCCTCAGGTTCGCAATCCTCTCATATTCCTCGGGTTTATCTCTCCATAACTGTCTCAATATCTCCTCGGCTTCGTTGAGATCGAGGAATTCTTCTCCTTCATCTTCAAAGAGACTTAATTGGCCGCCTTTCTTTTCATAAATGGCATACATCGCCTCTTCATTAAGTTGTTCAGTTGTATCCAGTATAGCCGAATCTTCGCCGATACTATCATGGATTTCCTGAATACGGTTGTGCAACTTTTCCCTGAGACCTAAATTTCTCTCAATACCTGTTTCGGGAAGAAAGTTAAACCCATAGACCACATCATGCTCGGAACCGATGCGGTCAATACGGCCAAACCTCTGGATGAGACGGACCGGGTTCCAATGCAAGTCGTAATTCACTATCTTGTTACAGTCCTGTAAATTGAGACCTTCTGCTAATACATCCGTGGCAATAACGGTCATCAACTCTTTTTCGCCGGGAGCAAAACGGTACTCAGGGTTCGCCTTCGGTGCAAAACGTCCAACAAGCTTTGATTTGCTCTTATCCCCGCTGTAGATTACATCTATGTCGTCCTTCTTATCTCCGGGATTGATATTTTGGTAAAGATACCGTGCGGTATCTGCATATTGGGTAAAAATTAACCGTTTTCCTTCTTTCAAGGGATATTCATTCAATATTCTGATGAGCGTCCGGAGTTTGTCATCCTGTTCCGCTGTAATGGGTTTTACGAGGCTCATAATTTTCTTGAGAAGTATAATGTCATGGGCTATGTGCTCCTTCAGCCTCTCTATATCGAAATCTACCACATTGTACCGTCCGGATACCTGGCGTAATGCATCCATCAAGTCCTGTTCTTCATCCATATTCGGCTCATAGAGAATCGCCTGTGCTTCATCCCCTGCCGGCACGATACCCTCCCGTAAGGCTTCAAGAAATCTTTCATGAACAACCAATAATTTACGAACCGTCTCTTTGAAGGCAAATACACTCGATTCGAATCGTTTGAACATCAATATCCGTATCAAGCCTCTCAAGTTGGCTCCTGCCCTGTGCAGGCTTACATAAGGTTCTTGTCTTTGCTTATCCTTCAGCACGTAATGCCAGAGACCATACCGGGCAAATGTTAATTCATTGGGCGGCGGTTTAACTGGTTGCCCCTTCCTTGGTTTCCCTATATGGCCTCGTATCTCCTGATAGAGACCCTGATAGGTATCTTCAATGCTGTACTCAACTGTTTCGAGTTCCCGCTTCGGGAAGAACTGGTGTCTCCCCGCCACAAAAACATAAGCTCGCCTTTTCCCATCCTGGTATTCTCTGAACCGGTGAGGGTCAACGGGCTCATGGGTGTCTGCATCAAACCCGTACCACCGCAGTATATGGTTCCTTGTCCTCCTGATAAGGATATTGACGAGCAAATCGGGAAGCCTCTTTTCGCCTCTTTCAATCAGATGAAAGTAGTTCTTTAAAACAGGTGGGTCTATAGGGAGATATGTTGTATCTTCCTGATGAAAGAGTCTCATCTGGTGGTAGACATCCCAGGCGCTTTTATTGCGCGGTGTTGCTGTGAGGAAACACGATCGCCTGCCTGTCCAGATAAAACGCTGGAGGAGTTTATACCTTTGTGTGTCGGGGTGACGGAAATTGTGGCTCTCATCGACAAGGACAAAATTCCTGTCACGGTACTTCACATCATTGAGGAGTAAATCCGTTCCATCATTATCGTTCTCACGGAGATAACCCATGGAAAGCACCCGGGCATTCAATTGATACACCTCGTTGTACCTCTCCCACATATCCACAAGCGGGGCCGGACAAATGATAAGGGGCCGTGAGTGTTCAGTACGTTCAAAATGTTTCACGATTGCAGCCCCAATATACGATTTTCCAAGTCCCACCACATCGGCGACAAAAGCGCCGCTATAATCGCGTATCATCTGGATTGCCTGTCTTACGGCAACCCTCTGAAAATCAGCCAGACGCTCTGTAATCTCATCGTCCCAGAGGAGATCTTTGTCGTCTTCTCCTTCGAGCCTGTCCTTCATGAGGGAGTAGAGGGTTTTCATGTAGATATCGTAGGGGGAAACTGGCGCCATTGCCCATGACTCTTTCATCTCCTGCATCAATGTCTCATCAAAATCCTGCGATTCATTCCAGAGTTTATCAAACCACCGGACAAGCTCGGCGTGGTTGCTGTTCCCCTGAACAATTACATTGAGTTCGGTATTATGGGTTACACCGGAGAGGGTAAGATTTGATGACCCCACAACGGCTATCCCTTTTTCGTGACGGTCTACGGGTTTACCGCTTTCATCGAAAACCTTCCCATAGTCAAATATGTATGCCTTTGCGTGGAGCCTTCCCTTTGTATAGACCCGAACTTTAAGGCGTTTTTCTTCAATCATCCGGACAAGTATCCTTACGAGGGCTTCACCTTCATCGGTCTGATCCATGAGTTCCATACTCGTTCTGATGTTCTGGGCAGTCTCACCGACCATCTTCTTTACTTCTGTCCGTTTTGGATATTGATCGTCTTCCAGGGCATCGGCAACGAGTTCGAGCCTTCGGTATCCTTCGGCAAGTTGTTCGAGGGTCTCCCGGTTGGTAGTATTACCGATGAGGAGACGCAGTTCCTTCACGCCTGACAATTTTTCTGCAATGCTCGTAAAACCGGAGAGAAAGAAGTACCCCACGGCAAAACGTCCGAATTCAGTGGACGAGAGAATTCGGTTGATATGGTGGACTAATTTCTCATTGCGGTTGTCTATTATATCATGGGCAGGCATATGTTATTCCCTGAAAAGCTCCGGATGATAAACACGGAGCCATTCTTCAACGTCTTTCCTGAGTTTTTGAGCAAGTGCAACCATCTCTTTTGTCTCCTGTTCAGACACGGTACCCGCCCTTTCATACCCGCCGATATTTCGTTTCTTTCTGAATGAATCAAACAGATCGATGCTTGCAGAGTCAAGACCGATAGTGTGCTTAAGTGATTGGATGGCCCTGAAATGATGAGATTCGCGTGATGCCCGATACCCAGAAACAGCAAGAGCAGCGACCGCAATCTGTAGGGCTGCATTATAGGCAATAGCCAGTTGCCAGTCAGGACTCAACCCCTCTACCTGACACTCCTTTAAATCACGGTCTGCAACGCCCAGAAGTTCTTTAATTTCTTGAGGGCTTGTTGTATGTTCAGTCAGTCAGCCGTTTTCCCGCCAGTCTTTCAAGTTCACCTTTGTCTCCTATAAGAAAGATTGCTGGTTCATGAATAACGCTATTGAGAAAATGGTGCTTTTCTTTGATTTTCTTTCTGAACTCCTCAACAGGATAGACAGTGGGATTAATCTCGCGCCCGATTGTACGCTGCGCCTCGCTCAATGAGGAGACAACCTCCCTGAGTGTTATATCGCCGATCACGAGAAGATCAACATCGCTCCCCTTCTTTTCCTCTCCGCTCGCAAAAGAACCGTAAATAAAAGCTATATAAATTCTATTCGCAAGAAACGAGAGCGCAGACCTTAAGACATCTCCAACACCCACTGTTTTTATGATAATACTTTTCAATTCGTTAAAGATTGGACAATCCTTGTTTGCCTGAAAATAGACCTGCCTGCCCTGTACTTTTCGGTGGATAATCCCGGCATCGGAAAGCTGTTTTAATTCTCGCTGTATAGGACCTAAACCAATCCCTGTTAATTGAACAATTTGACGTAAATAAAACATTTCTTCAGGGCGACTGAAAAACAACGAGAGAATTCCACGTCTTGCCTTACCGAACAGTACCGATGATAAGCGATCGTTTTTTGTCATTGTAATCATATTGGTTACAATTGTAACCTTTTCGGATACAGACTGCAATCTATTTTGTTTTGATTTTTCACTCATCACTGTCTTTCAACAACCCTGCCTTTTTCAGCCGGGATTCGACGAGGTTCATGACAGCTTCACAAACGGCATCACGCTCGGTCTGGGTGAGGCAAGGGCGTCGAAGTTAATGGAGGTCAATTGATTTTTTATTGTCTTTTTTGTGCAATTCTTTAAAGACGTCTGCTACGAGTGGCCTGATCTTCGGTATGTCGTTTTTTACCACTAACCAAACTCGTTTGTAATTTACACCGAAATAAAAATGAATCACCTTGTCTCGCATCCCTGCCATCGTCTTCCAAGGTATGTCGGGATATTGTTTTCTCGCGACGGCGGGGATATTTTTTGACACCTCACCAATACTTTCAGGCTTAATACGATTTTTTAGGGCCTAAAATCACTTATAGATGCTATACTGACAACATTCTACACTATCTAAAATAGAAGAGGCTGGAAAATGGGTAAAAAAACTGTCCATGTTGTGGATAGAATCATACACAAAAGAAAGG
>CAIJOT010000030.1 GCA_903822335.1 uncultured delta proteobacterium | reverse complement strand
GTCAGCTCCACCTTGCCGGTGAGCTTTTTGTTCAGTTCGTCACAGAACTTGCCCATCATCACCGAATTCATGTGTGTGGGTGGAAAATAATTCGCAAACTTGAGCTTTATCACGTCTGCTGCATAGGTAAAAGAATACGTTAAAAATAGAAGCGAAAGGACAAACACCAATAATACTAACCTTCTCATATTACTCCCTCCTTTTTGTTTATTGTGTATCTTTGGATTGTGACATATTGCCTGCCTTTGTTCAAGCTATCTTTGCAAAACCGTTGTATATGCACTGGTTTTTCCATTCCTGCACCCGCTCTCATTTGTAAAATACCGAGGGAAGCCAGAGGGCGAGCTGCGGAAAGACAAACAGAAGGCCCCAGACAACGATGAGAGAGATCAGGAACGGGGCAACGCCTTTATATATCCGGCCTATAGGCTCCTTGGTTATGTTTTTTACCACAAAGACACAGACGGCAACCGGAGGAATAACCACCCCGATCATGACGACAACACCGATCACTATGCCGAACCAGATAGGATTGAAACCAAGCTTTTGTACTGCCGGGTAGAAGATAGGTGTGGCAAGGATCATGAATGCAAGGTCATCAATGAAAGAACCACCTATCTCGTAAATGATGCAGATCATAATCATGATAAGGTAACGGTTAAGAGGCAACGCTACCACCCAATCTGCTGTTTTCTGGGGGATATTGCTAACGGCTATTAAATGACCAAGTATTACAGAGCCTGTAATGAGCATAAGGATCATCCCGGCAGTACGAAGGGCTTCCTTGACTGATTTAACATACCCGGTGAAATTTATACTCCGCTTGGCTACCGCCAGAACAAGAACAGCAAATGTACCTACTGCCCCTGCCTCAGTAGGTGTGAAAAAGCCCTGCATGATCCCTCCAATGACCAGGAGAAAAACAAGGATGATCCAGAAAACCTCCGGCAACGAATGTATCCTTGCCTTCCACGTTGACCGCTCTGACATAGGGGCAATCTTTGGATTGATCTTTACCCATACATAAATGATACCGAGAAAAAAAATGGCTATGATAAGTCCTGGAATTATTCCTGCAAGGAAAAGCTGTCCTATAGACTGTTCTGTGAGGATACCGAATATGATGAGAACAACGCTCGGTGGTATGATACAGCCGAGACTTCCCACTGTTGCAACGATCCCTGTGGACAATCTTCTGTCATACCCATACCGGTCCATTTCCGGGACCGCGACGCTGGCAAACGTTGCAGCAGTTGCCGCTGATGAGCCGCAAATGGTTTTAAAACCGGTGGCTCCGATAACGGTAGCCATTGCAAGGCCACCGGGAATATGGCCAACGAACTTGTACGCAGCATCATAAAGTCTCACTGCTATACCTGCGTTGAAGCCGATTTGACCCATCAGGATAAAGAGAGGGAAGACCGTGTACCCATAATTTGTTATGACGTCATATATGTCTCTTGCTATGAGTTGCATAGCCGGATGAAAGCCGTTGAGGTAAGCAAAACCCACAAACCCGACCAGCGCCATAGCAAAGCCCAACTCGATGCCGGTTGCGAAAAGAAGTAGTAGCAGAGCAAGAGCTATAATACCTACAGTGATCTCATTCATATTGACCCCTCCAGATTTTTACGATATCAAAGATGAATACAAAGCATTCAAGGAAACAGCAGACTCCCACGCCGTAAGAGACGGGGAAGAAGGGTATCTTTAGTGTGGACGAAACCTCGCCTGATGTATGAAACTCATTGCCGATTGTGAAGAGGTTATACCCTATGATAGCGAATAGAATGATGCAGAGAATCCGCGTAAAGGTGTTCATTATGGCCTTATTCCTCTTGGAGAGCTTGTCCAGTATAATTTCCATATAAACGTTCCCTCGGTCCAATGAGACCTTGGGGATACTAAAACCAATCACAATCGCCAGCGATAATGCCACCATTTCGTAAGTGCCTAAAATAGGGTGACCGCCGGCCCGCATGAGGACATCGGCGACGGTCAAAAACATCATGAAAGTTAGAGCTGTCCCCCCAACGATATTAAGGACTTTAGTCACCCTCTGAAGGATACTGAACATTATCTCCATAACCCCTCCTCGCCTTGTATTACCTCGTTTACCTAAGCTTTTCTCGATTCTTATCC
>CAIJOT010000029.1 GCA_903822335.1 uncultured delta proteobacterium | reverse complement strand
GGTATCAATATTGCTGACAAAATGCATAAGGCCCGGACACTTTTTGTCTAATTTTGGACATCAAAAAATATCTTGTAAAGGGGCTGTAATGTACAGGTTTCACAAATTCTCATGTATCTTTGTGCTGTTCTTGGTTTGTATTGCCAATCCTTGTGTATCAGCCGCTGATAAAGCAGTTGAAGGTATGCTGCCTTCGCCAGGTTTTTTTGAAGGATGGGCCATGGAAGGCAGGGTAACCCGCTATATACCGGACAATCTCTATATGCATATCAACGGTGAGGCTGAACTCTATCTGCCCTATGGGTTTGAGGTTCTTGCAACAGCCCTCTTTGTGAACGTCAGTAGCCAGAACATTGCCCTTGTTGCCGATGTTTACAAAATGGGGTCTCTTCTTGATGCCTATGGCATATATTCTTACAATCGCAATCCCGATGCAGAAATTGTCAGGATCGGTGGTGAGGGTTTTATCAACGAATCTCAGTTAATGTTCTATCAGGACCGGTATTTTGTACGATTGTCTGCCTCTGGTACTGTAACACCAGAACGTGCCGTTTTCATTTCCTGTGGAGAATCAATGGCAAAGAAAATCTCCGGTAGACCTTCTCAGCCAGAAGAATTAGAATTCCTGAAAATTCCTGGGGTCATTCCCCATACAGAAAGGTACATTGCCAAGAGTGTCCTGGGATATCCATTCTTTGAAAAAGGTCTGACCGCAGAGGCAAACCTTGATGGCGAGCCAGTAAGGGTGTTTGTTGTCCTTAATGAATCCGCGAAAGCCTCTGAACGCACACTCGACCAATACATCATATACCTGAAGGAAGCAGGTATTCAGCCACAGCTTGATAAAAGCATGAGTGGTAAAATCCTTACAGTTCAGGATCCGATGTATAAGGGTGTAATTATAAAACAATCAGGCCGCTTCCTCGCCGGTGTGACGAATCTTAAAGACCCCCAAAAAGGCATCCTTCTCATCGACCGGTTACAAGCCATCATCAAAAAACCGTAAAACCTCAGTCGAGAATATTATTGACCTGTCACCTCCTTCATTCTAAAATACCCACACTGTAAATAGTTGGGGAAAATGAAAGGAATGTGCCGGGTATTGTGAAAGGGATTATCGGTTGTATAATCGGTATTTTAGGTGGTTTTTTCGGAGGTCTTGTGGGGCTCGGTGGCGGTGTCATCATGATACCGCTTATGACCTCATTTGTCCATTTGACCCAGCATAAGGCCCACGGGACCAGTCTCGTGGCCGTTGTTTTCACAGCACTCGTGGGTGCTGGAACCTATTCTTTCCATGGAGCGGTTGACTGGAAGGTTTCTGCAATACTCGCTGTAGGTGCCATCTTTACCGCCCGGTTTGGTGCACACTATGCCCATTCCCTTCCTGAGAAAAAACTGAAGAAGGCCTTTGGCGTTTTCCTGGTCTTTGTTTCGATAATACTTTTAATCAAAGGATTTCTCCCGAAAACATCCTACCATTTCGGTTCGTGGACAAGCATTGTCATCTTCCTCTCAACAGGCGCTGTGACTGGATTTGTATCTGGTATGATGGGTGTCGGCGGAGGGGCTATAATGATTCCTCCCATGGTGCTCCTTGCTGGAATGCATCAGCACCTGGCCCAGGGTACCTCACTCCTTGCAATGGTGCCTGTCGGTATATCCGGTGCTTTGACCCATTACAGGCTTGGCAATGTCCAGATGGATATCGCATATGGTCTGTCAATAGGGGCTGTGATTGGTAGCTACCTGGGAGGAACATCGGCCAACATGCTTCCTGAAATATACCTGAGGCTCATTTTCGCTGCTGTCCTTATATGGATGGGGGGACGGTACATCAGAGGGTAGTGTGAGAGGAATCAGATTATACTTTAGAAAAAGATAAAGAGAAAAGAAACAAAGGGACAACCCATGAGTCAGAGAGATTACTATGAGATTCTCGGCGTTGAGAACGATGCATCTCTGCAACAGATCAAAGAGGCTTACAGGAAGCTCGCCTTCCAGTATCACCCGGACAGAAACAAAGGGGATCATGCTGCTCTCGAAAAGATGAAGGAGTTAAATGAGGCGTATGCGGTCCTCTCTGACCCAGAAAAGAAAAGGCGATATGACAGCCTGAGACAGGAATACGGGTCCTTTGCGCACGACAGGTTCAGGCAGAACTACTCTGAACAGGATATCTTCAGAGGGTCAGATATCAATCAGATTTTTGAAGAGGTGGCAAAAGCCTTTGGTTTCAGAGGTTTTGATGAAGTGTTCAGGGAATCCTATGGCCAGGGATACCGCACCTTTAAATTTCAAAGACCCGGTATGTTCGGAAAAGGATTCATAATCTTTCGCTCTCCCTTCGGGAAACAATATCAACAGGGCATTCCGCCTTCTCCAGGAATATTTCCCCGACTCCTCGGTAAATTGACAGGGTATCTGTTAAAGAGGATGCTGAATATACAAGGGAACAGACAAGGAGAGGACTGTTATGATGTCATTACCCTTGATGCAAGGGATGCTCAACAGGGAGGCAAGGTATCGTACATTGACAGGCATACCTCAAAACAACTCATCGTCACGATTCCAGCAAATATAAGGGAAGGTCAGACAATCAGGTTGAAGGGCGTTGGCAGCGGAGGTATATATGGAGATAACACCGGAAATCTCTACCTGAAAGTTCAGTTCAGAAAAAATCTGCTCCAGAAGGCAAAAGACTTGTTAAAGAAAGGTGCCAAATTAGTATGAAACCAGTGGAGACAAATTATCTTCGATAAAAAATACTGTCACTCGAATCCTTGCATCCTTGAATCCTTTATTATAATATACAAAAGATACTCAAATACCGCCTGCAGAGTGTATGGGTATCTTGTACAGGGCGGAAAAAATAGCTCTGCTCCAGACTGTTTATTGTTTACAGTTTGGGTCAATAATGGAAAAATATGGAAAATATGGAACGATATGGATCAGTCATTTTGTATCTGGTGATTGTGTTCATCATTCTTTTTTTATCAAAGAAAATTGCCGATCTACTCACCCGGTTTGACGATGATTTAGCAATAGACAGGGAGGGCAATCTTGCAGTAGGGCTGCGGCGTTTCGGACTATATACGGGTATTTGCATAGCCCTGGTCGGGATCATGAGCGAGGGAACTTCCTTAAGAAACATACTCAACTTCTGTTTGAGCGGAGCCCTGGTAATAGTGCTTTTTTTCGCCACCTATTACATTAACGATTATGTGATATTGAGGGGTGTGAGGAACAATGAGCTGGTGAAACTGGGAAATGTCCCCACAGGGCTCGTAGAAGCCGGGGGTTTCATTGCAACTGGCATTCTGTTAAATGGCGCATTTACAGGTGAAGGGGGTGGAATAGCAAGTGCTATAGTCTTTTTCCTCTTGGGCCAGACAATTATGGTGCTCGCTCTCACAATCCATCAGAAAATGTATTCCTTCAATATAGTGGAAGAGGTAAAAGATGGCAATACTGGTGCTGGCATCTCAGTAGCAGGAATTCTCGTCTCCTATAGTATCATCTTACGTTCAAGCATAGCAGGCAATTTTATCGGATGGGCAGAGGGCCTGGGATCATTTCTCCTCAGTGCATTCACCGGTATCATTGCCTTACTGGTGTTTCAAAAGCTCGCCGACATCATCTTCCTTCCCAAGACCACCATAACAGAAGGGATAAAAAACAGGAATACTGCATCGTTGGTTCTTGTTCAGGGTATTACGCTCTCTCTTTCGCTGGCAATAAGCCGGCTTATCTCTTTTTAAGGGGTCAACCATGGATAGGGACAACAAAATGCTCACCATAGGAGGCATATTTTTCCTTGCCAATACGCTGTTGCTTGGATGCGACACATCTACAGACACCGATATTCAAAAACCTCCTCAACAACAGTCTGACTGGGAAAGCTCTAACACTATGGCCCAGAGAAAAGCAGGTGTCATTACAGAAGTGCAGGAGGTATCTCCAGGGGAATACAGGATTATCAATGAGTATCCAAGCACTACTACCGGTGTAGTTGTGCAAAAGCTTGACGGCTCACAGGAAATCATCCCGCAGGAAAAGGTGAGAAGTTTAGTAGAAGGGACACGAAGCACAACAGGTTTTGGTCTGGGAACCGTCCTTGCCTCTGGTCTTTTGGGCTATATGATGGGTAAAAACACTTCGGTAAGCCCCCTTGTCTATGCAAATGAAAACATATACAAACAGAGTTTTCGTAACAGGGAACTCATAGACGAAAGGAAAAAAGAGGAAGAAAAACAATATGCGGGAAGGACAGGTGTTTACAGGGGGTGGACAAACTGGTGGTTTGGAAGAAGCTCCCACACATCAAAAAGTAGCAGTTCCAGCGGCAAAAAAACAGGTTTCTTTTCAGGATTCTCAGGCGGCATGAAGAGTTTTTCAGGATAAACCTATGCGCATCATCAACGTAAATCCAATACCGTCAAGCATCTTCGAAGAGCTTGGCTTTTACTGGTATACATCACCGGAGACACCAAACTACGTGGCAGATGAACTTGTGGTGATAACTGAAGCAGAAGGGGAAGCATACTACAGGGCTGCGAATGAACTGTATGACATGTTCATAGAGGCCGGTCAATACGCAATAGACCATGACCTCTATGACCTCTTTGACATACCGAGAAATCTAAAAGAGATGATAGAGGTGAGCTGGGAGGACGAAAGCCATTTCCATATGATAGGGAGGTTCGACTTTGCGGGCGGTGTAGACGGGAAACCCATTAAACTCGTGGAACTCAACGCAGACACCCCTTCTGTGGTCTTTGAAATAGCGCTGATCCAGTGGATGATTTTAAAGCACAACAAGATGAAGGAAGAAAACCAATTTAACAGCCTATACGAAACCCTGAAAGAATCATTCATCAGGCTCAAACGTTTACATCCTTATTTTGGAAAGCATGAGGAAAAAATCCCCCGTGCTTTGTTCTCATGCCTGAATTACAGCATTGAGGATGAGAATACCACAAGGCTCTTTGAGCAAATAGCCTATGAGGCTGGATTTATGACCGATTTTCAGTATGTGGACAAGGTGTATTTTTCCAGCAATGAGGGGATTTTTAAGAAAAATGGGGAGGAAGATGTGAAGTTCGACTACTGGTTTAAACCCATCCCTTATGAATATATCGGTCGGGAAGAACCTGAATTAGCCGGGATATTAACTGACATCCTGAAGAACAAGCTTGCTATCCTGTTGAATCCTCCTTATGCGCTCTTATTTCAATCTAAAAGCATACTCAAAATTCTCTGTGACTTATTTCCTGGGCATCCCTTGCTTCTTGAAACAGATTTTGAGCCTCTAAAGGACAAAGCATGTGTGGAGAAGAAGACCCTCGGCAGAGAAGGGGCAAATGTCAGAATCCTTGATGCCAGCGGTAATACTCTCCTCAATACCCCGGGCGATTATGAAACGTACAGGTCAATTTATCAGGAGTATGTTGACCTCCCTGTGGACGCACAGGGCAGGTTCTATCAGGCTGGAGTTTTCTTCTCTTATGAAGCGTGCGGGTTAGGGTTCAGAAGAGAAAAAGGGATAATTCAGGACCGCTCACAGTTTGTTGGACATTTTATAACAAACTTTTCTTGACAGAATTTTTAATTTGTATACAATAAAAGAAGGTATACTGTATTTAAAAAAATAAGGGGGTAAAAGCATGGCAACTAAAAACACAACAAAGAAGGCGGCACCAAAACCAGCAGAGGTCAAGAAAGCAGCTCCAAAACCAGCGGCTCCAAAAAAGGAGGTCAAGAAGGCAGCTCCAAAACCAGCGAAAGCAGCAGGGATGAAAAAGGGCAGCAAGTATAGTTGCAGCGTATGCGGATTGGTTGTATCTGTAGACAACCTTTGCGGCTGTTCGACATGCGACATACTCTGCTGTGGCAAACCGATGAAGGTAAAGAAGTAAAGGCTTTCCCTCAGTCAAAGCGTTAAGATTCTTGATAATAATGTTGCCAGGGAAGGGGTGAGAAGTTCATAAAAAAAGAAACCCTGTTACAATGGTTGTGTGTTTTATTCGTCATTCTCTGTGTTCCATCGCTCGCTATAGCCCAGGCCAGTTATGTAGGTTCTGCAAAGTGTGTATCTTGTCACAAGGCAATATCCGAAACCTGGAAGGATACGCTCCACAATAAATCACAACAGGCCTTAAGTCCTGCAAATGATACTGTTGTCGTTGACTGGCAGGGTGTTGTCAAGTTAAAGGCAGGGAAGATTCCCGAGGCGACAGTCAAACTCCATAAAGACGATAAAGGCACCTACCATGCAACATTAGTAGATACGAAAGACACCTCCAGGTCTGTCACGTATACGATAGCGAGAACCTATGGAGGATGGGGCTGGAAGCAACGCTACCACGTAATAATCGGAAATAACCATTATATCTTACCTATTCAATGGAACCAGGCAGCCTTACGCTGGGTTCCTTATAACCTTCAGAACTGGTACAATGAAGACGGCAGCCTGAAAGCTCTTTCTGTGAAAAACTCCTTTGAAATGAAATGCGCTGCATGCCACAATACGGGTCTTGAACTTAAGAAAGTGAATGACGGATATGAATCAAAGTACCTGGAGCTTAATACGGGATGTGAAAAATGTCATGGGCCTGGATCACTCCATGTGAAATCTCCAAAAGCAAAGGGAAAGATAGTTAATCCAAGGAAATTGGCCTATGAGAGGGGTTTGGAGGTATGTGGACAATGTCATAACAGGGGCGTGAGCGTTCCCAACGGAACCTTTGAATTTCCATGGAATGATAAGGATAATAAACCTTATAAGCTTGGAGAAGCGCTATCAAATTACTACCAGTTTAAACCTGGTGTATGGGAAGATGCTGCATCACATTCCAAACACCACCACCAGCAATGGATTGATTTACAGAAGAGCAAGCACTTCAAAGCGAAGATTACCTGTTATGACTGCCATAGCGCTCATGGTGGACCTGGCAGATTCCAGCTCACAAAAGCTGATTTTAACAATAATCTCTGCCTATCCTGTCATGGGAAAGATAAACGATTTTCAAGTCCAGCAGCCATTCGGAATCATACGAAACATAATTATGCCCCTGAAACTACCGGTCAAGGTAGATGTTCTGGCTGTCACATGGTGAAGACCGCATCGTCTGCTGAGGCAGGAGATATCCACTCCCACGACTTCAAAATCATAAAACCTTCTGTGAGTCTCGGGATGTTTAAAAAAGATCCACAGAATGTACTTCCTAACTCCTGCAGTGGATGTCACAAGGATTGGGTAAAGGATCAGGCTGGCTACGAATTGGCTGCAAGTATTTTCGACGTATTCTTTGGAAAGTAAAATGTATTAAGGTTTCAAGGGTCGAGTAAGTGAATCAGCTCGACCCTCTTTTATTTTTAAGCAACACAATGGAGAAGTAACAACAATCATTGTTTCTATTGGCAGTTGACAGGCTGTTGCCCAAATCCTTTTTCGTCAAAACCTACCCCATCCAATCCGAAAGGTATTCCCGAAGGGAGCACCAGCGAACAGAGGGAATACCTTTCGGATTGAAACAGCTACGGATGGGTTTCGGCAACAGCCTGTCAACCAATGACATGTTCAATCCACTCCAGAAATTGGCCTGCCTCTTCATAGTGCTTGTATTCATGCCTGTGATAATTATTACAGGTATCATATTCAGCGATGTCTGTTTTTTGTGAGCTATATAAAATTTATCGGGGGTTTGCGGATTCTTGATGTAATTCATGTTGTAACAGGCCGGCTTTTTGTTGTATATCTTGTAGTGCATTTGTATATGATTACTGTCGGTTGGAGTGTGTTCTCACACATACAAAATGCTACCAGGGGATTGAGGATGAACATGAGTAACATAAGATTTTTGAATGCCCCTCGGGTCCATTCCCCGAAGCTTGCTTCGTAAAAGGGTCCTTGCCGTTTTTTTTATTTGATACCCAGAGGTTTGCCTCGGGGTAGTTCATTTCAGTCAATATTACAGGTGACAGGCATGAATCACATGAAACATAACAACGAGGAAAAAAAGGGCACACTTCAAATACAGTGCGCCCCTAATATACTATGCGTGATAGGAAAATCCCCGCTCATTCAAATAGGCAGGGTGTATGCGAAGTTAGAAACAACAAATCCATCAGGAAGCGTGAAAGACAGGATGGCCCATTATATGGCAGATAAGGCAAAAAAGAGCGGGGCACTCAAACCGGGTAGCAGAATCATTGAAGTAACAAGTGGGAATACCGGGATCGCCTTTGCCATGATTGCCGCTCACAGGGGCTACAGATTTACAGCGGTTATGCCGGCATCGATGAGCCTCCAGAGAAGACATATGATGGAAGCCTTCAAGGCAGAAATGAACTACCCCGCGGCAAGCCACGGGGTATCAAAGGCGAGACAACAACATGAAAACCATCTCGAAGCAAGCTTCGGGGAATGGACCGCGGGGCAATCATATTAACGCCTGCAGAAGAAGATATGGCTGGAGCTGTGATAAGATACAATGAACTTATCAAAGAATATCCGGACGCATGGCTGCCAAGGCAGTTTGAAAACCCGGACAACATAGCAGCCCAGAGAGAAGGCTTAGGCAGAGAAATTGCAGAACAGACAAACGGAAGGGTTGATGCCTTTGTTGCAGGAATCGGTACAGGCGGAACGCTGATTGGTGTGGCACAGGTATTGAAAGAGGTAAACCCTTCTGTAAAAATCATCGGGGTTGAGCCTGAGGAATCAGCGGTACTCTCTGGTGGCAAACCGGGCTTTCATGAGATACAGGGTATTGGTGAGGGGTTCATTCCGAAGTTAATTCAAGACCATATGGATTTGATTGATGAAATTATCACAATAAAGAGCAATGACGCCAGGGTTATGGGCGAAAGGTTAGCAAAAAAGTATGGAATACTGGTGGGCATAAGCTCAGGGGCAAATATTCTTGCAGCGAGAAAGGCGAGAAAGTATTTCAGACATGTAGTGACTGTCCTGCCAGACAGAGGCGAACGGTATCTGTAGGGGTCATCTCATTTCAGGGTATGTAACCAGACCTCCAGTCTTTCACATCCGGTTTTGAGCATATTTAAGTTGTTTGCATAGGAAAACCGTATATGGGAGCCTGCCTTGTATGAACCAAAGTCATATCCCGGGGTAAGGGCAACTTTTGCCTCGTTCAGCGCCTTTTCCACAAACTCCATACTGTCAAGCTCCCATCTACCTATACCTGCATAAATATAGAATGCACCTTCAGGGTCCACGGGTATATGGAAACCGAGCTTTTTTAACCGGGGAAGCATAAAATCTCTTCTCTTATGGTAGGTTTTTCGCATGGCCTCAAGTTCATCTGCCACATTAAAAGCACCCATAGCAGCATACTGGGATATGGAAGGAGGGGATATGAACACGTTCTGAGCCAATTTCTGAATAGGCCTTACAAGCTTTGGCGGTACAACCATCCATCCCAACCTCCACCCCGTCATGGCATGGGTCTTTGAAAATCCATTGACCACTATAATATCTTCAGCAATAGATAGTGATGTCTTCGCTCTCCTTCCATAGGTAAGTCCTGAATAAATCTCATCCACAATAAGCAGGCTTCCTCTATGGGAAAGGTATTTATAAAGCTCAGGTATTGTCTCGTCCCTGTAGACAATGCCAGTCGGGTTAGAGGGGTTAGAGATGATAAGTACATCAGGAGGCTTTTTCAATCTGCCATTATGTTCAACAGTAATCTCAAACCTTGTCTCTTCCGACACAGGAAGGGAAAGGACATGGGCATCCACGAGGATGCCAAAATTTTTGTAGCATGGGTAACCAGGGTCAGAAATTGCGAGGGTTTTCCCCCTTTCAAGAAGGGTTGCGAATAACAACAAGAAGGCACCTGATGTGCCGTTTGTTATCACAATCCTCTCAGGGGAAACCTTCACGTGCTCGACCTTCATGTAATATTCAGCGATCTTG
>CAIJOT010000028.1 GCA_903822335.1 uncultured delta proteobacterium | reverse complement strand
TCCCTGCACGCTTGACTACCGATTCAAGGACTACGGTACTTAAGGATACGGCAGAGATGTCTCTTAATGAGCCGCCCAGTTCTCCTATGGGTGTTCTTGTGGCGGCTACGATGACGATGTCTTTCATGTGAATTCCTCCTTATATTAAACTATCTCAACACTACAAAGAGTTGATTTATCATGTTTATTAAATACCAAAGTCAACAGGAACAGGATTTTTAGGGTCTGACCAGTCGTAAAATCCTCTGCCTGATTTGAGCCCCAGATACCTCATCGTTACCAATTTTACAAGTAATGGTGGGGGTGCGTACCTTTTTTCCTTATATTCATTAAAGAGGATATTTGAGGCGTTATTTATCACATCAAGGCCGATGAAATCTGCGAGCATAAGTGGCCCCATGGGATGATTGCAGCCCAATTTCATCCCCATATCAATATCGTTTATCGATGCAACACCTTCTCCCACAGCACGCATGGCATCCAGCATATATGGGGTTAGAAAAAGATTAACAATAAATCCTGCGTTATCTTTTGCAACAATAGGATATTTACCAAGGGACTTCACAAAATTTATGGCTATTTCCAGAATTTGAGGATCAGTTGCTATTGTCTTGATCACCTCAACGAGAGGCATGACCGCTACAGGATTAAAAAAATGGAGGCCTATAAATTTTTCTCTTCGTGATGTCTGCACTGCCATTTTGGAGATTGGTAAAGATGAAGTATTGCTGGCAAAGACAGTTTCTTTTTTGCATGCCTTATCCAGGGCGATGAATATTTCAGTCTTCACATTGATGTCTTCAAAAACTGCCTCTATAATAAGGTCACAAGAGGCCATGTCTGAAAGGTTAACAGTCCCTGATAGACGCTGAAGCATGGCATCCTTATCTTCGGTTTTGATTTTTCCCTTCTCACATAGTTTTTCCAAACCTGTTTTTATACGATTGAGACCTTTGTTAAGAAGGTTTTTATCCATTTCATTGACTAAAGCAGCATAGCCGGTCTGAAGAACTAACTGGGCTATACCAGCACCCATCACACCTAATCCTACAACTCCCACTTGCTTGATTGTCATAATTGTCTCCTTAAAGTTGTTTATTGAAAATATCTATTTTTCCCTTCCAAGTATTTCCCTCGCTATGGTGATTTTCTCTATCTCTCTTGCGCCCTCGTAGATTTCGACAATCTTTGCATCACGGTATAGTCGTCCAATGCCGTATTCTTCAAGATAACCATATCCCCCATGGAGCTGCAATGCTTCGTTGCAAACATAAACTCCTGTCTCGCCAGCAAACAGTTTTGCCATTGCCACAAGTTTTGGGTTGAATCTCCCATTGTCGATAAGCCAACCTGCTTTATAGAGCATATTCCTGGCTACTTCGATCCTTGTTGCCATTTCAGCAATCATAAATTGGACCCCTTGATAGGAACTGAGGGTATTTCCGAATACTTCTCTTTTACTGATATGACCAATTGCCTTCTCAATAGCACCCTGTGCTATTCCAACTCCCTGCGCTGCTGCAAAGAGGCGGTTTATGTTAAAGGTATACATGACCTGTTTGAAACCTTCACCTTCCACTTCGCCAATCAGGCTTTTACTTGGAACCCTCAAATTACTGAAAGAAAGTTCCGCTGTATCAGATGCCCTAATACCCATTTTTCCTCTAAGCTTGGTGGCCTCAAACCCTGGTCTATCTGTTTCAACAATAAAAAAGCTGTATCGTTTAGTACGGTCTTTGCCATTAGGGTTTGTGATACAAAACACTATCAAGTGGCTTGCCACCGTACCATTGGTAATAAACATCTTGTTGCCGTTTATCACATATTCATTTCCATCCTTGACAGCCGTCGTTGAGACATTAAAAATATCACTACCTGCGTTTGGTTCGGTTACTGCACATCCCCAAATGGCTTTCCCGGCTGGCGCGAGGGGTAGATAAGTTTTCCTTTGGTCTTCAGTTCCAAATTGTTGAATGGCTTCATTACCGAATGCTGCCAGGACTATGTTTCCAATACCAGGATCTACCCTCCAGAATTGTTCCATTATCAAAATCATTGACATGAATCCCAGTCCAGCACCACCATATTCTTCTTTAATAAAAGTACCTATGAACCCTAATTCACATGCCTTTCTCCAGATATCCATCGGGAATTCTTCCTTGGCATCATACTCTTGTGCAACATCAGTAAATTCACCCTCGGCAAATTCTCTTGCTGCTGTTTGAAGGTCCTTTTCTATCCCCGAAAGGTCAAAATCCATTTTTGAAATCTCCTTTTTTAGATGAAAGTGGTTTTAGTAAATCTCCTGTTCTATAGTAACTGAATACTTAGTTAATATAATAACTGGAAAAATTTTATTTATAAACTGTTTACGTACTTCCATTTTGCATCTTAACCTGATTCTTTCAGAATCCCAGACAGCGAAATATTTCGATATGTTTTTGCTAGTTTTTTACTATCAATGGTGTTGGAATACATGTACCATTCGAGAAGCGCACCATTATTAATACCCACAATTACATGTGCTGCTACATCTACATCCAAATCATCCTTGATTTTACCTTCTTGTTTTCCAAGCTCCAACAGTCTTCGAAAAAAATTAACAAACTTGTCGTAAACGCTTTTAATTTTCAAATCAATTGCAATTCCATTACCAACAAACTCAGCTGAAAGGGTCACAAATCCAATGCATAACTCTCTATGAGCATAGGCAAACTCAGCAGCATATCTATGGCTTAGTTTAAACTTTTCTAAGAACCCTCCTTCATACCCCTCTACAGTTTTAATGAGACTATCAACGAATCCCTTATCGAATTCATCAATGATAGTTTCTAACAGCTCATTTTTACTTTTGAAATGCCAGTAGAAGGCACCCTTCGTAACCTTAACAGCATCTGTAATATCCTCAATTGTAGTACCGCGAAAGCTTTTTTGAAGGAATAGCTTTATGCTTTCCTCGATTATCTTTTCTTTCATATTTTGGTCAGCATTAGTTTTTTTAAGCATGATGTCCATGATGTCCCTGGTATGAATTAACTAACCATTTAGTTATTTGATTTATAATGTATGAAAAAATATTTGTCAAGAAAAAAATAAAAAATGTCATTTAAGAATTAAAAGTGCACTGTTTTTATAAGATTTAAGGGTTAAAAGTGCACACCTCGATTGCGGTAATCTAAAACCAAAAGGGGGTTTTAGATTATGACGCAGCTACACAAAAAATTCACTGATACCCAGGTTAAAGAACTTATACGACGTTACCTGAGGAAAGAGATTGAGAGAACGTATATCCAGGAAATAATGGGTATTAAGAATAAGGAGGTTCTTCATTCTCGTTGGGCAATAGCAATACAAGAAAGACCCTGCAAACTTTTCTATTCGATACATGCGAAGAATAAAAACCAGAACAATAGACCCGGTCATTGAATCAAACTTAATGGAGGAACTGGAGGTAGATAAAAACATTATACAAAATACCGAGATACCATTGAGATGGTACAACTATAAGTTTTGTCAAAGACCGTTTGGAAAGAAAATATAATCAGAGGGTATCCCTCCCCACCATTATCGACAGGGCAAAAAAGAATGGTTATTATCTCAAGAAACCCAAAAGAACGATCCATGACAGAGAAGTATTAACCAACTATGTGGGAGAGCTTATTCAACACTATTCTTCTTATCATCTGTGGTCACCCTGCGCCCATGAAAAATGGTATCTGATAACCTCGCTTGATGATTATAGCAGGCTCATCCTATACGCTACCCTGGTAAAGAAAGAAACAAGCTGGGCCCATATTATGGTTTTGCAGACAGTCATTCTTCAACATGGTCTTCCCTATTCGTATTATGTGGACTCCCATTCTATCTTCCGATTTGTGCAGGGAAGGGATTCTCTCTGGAGAAAGCACCACGCGCTTACCGATGAGAGAAACCCTCAATGGAAGCAGGTCTTGGATGACTGTAACGTGAAGGTCATCTATGCGTTATCCCCCCTGCCTGGCGGCAGACAGGTCAGGCAAAGGGTAAAATTGAACGTCCATATGGCTGGCTACAGGACAGGCTTATCAGAACATGCGTGAGGGAGAACATTACAGAGATAAACGATGCACAAAAAGTTCTCCATGAGGAACTTGACAGATACAACTACCATGGTACATTCGACCACTCAAGAAATCCCTTATGTGAGGCTTAAAAGAACGTTAGAGGAGAAAAAGTCTTTATTCAGGGAGTTTATGGTAAAACCACCATATCTATCGGCAAAAGATATCTTTTGCTTGAGAATCGATAGAACCATAGATTCCTATAGAAGGATCTCTCTCAACAATCTCCAGCTCAGGGTAAATAATTCCACCCCAAGAGAAAGAGTCAATCTTCGTATTTACCCTCTTGATGACGGTTTATCTGAGGTTAGGTTCTGGTGTAATGATAGCCTTATTGATGTTTAAAAGGTGAGGAATAGCGATTTGAAGGCTGTGCACTTTTAAATTTTAGCTAACAGAAAAAAATATAAGTACTACATTCCACCGGCAATCGCACCACCTAAGGCTTCAAAAGGCGTAGCATAATTTAAACATTTTCTTGGCCGATTGTTAAGCAATGTTTCGACCTTCTTTACCTGATAGTCGCTCACGATCGAGAAATCGGTCTTCTTGG
>CAIJOT010000027.1 GCA_903822335.1 uncultured delta proteobacterium | reverse complement strand
TTTCCATGTTTTTTTCCGCCTACCCATCTCTTCCTTACTCACAAGAATATTCATAGTCTTTTTATTCAAATCTATTTCAATTCTGTCTCCATTCTTTACTAACGCAATTGGTCCACCTTCCGCAGCTTCAGGTGATACATGGCCTATACACAAGCCCCTTGTACCGCCTGAAAATCTTCCATCAGTAATCAGGGCACAGCTCGTATCAAGACCTCTTCCGGCAAGGATACTTGTGGGTGTGAGCATCTCTCTCATGCCAGGCCCGCCTTTTGGTCCTTCATACCGTATAATGAGTGCATCACCTGGTTTAATCTTGCCAGCCATTATTGCTTCCCCTGCGTCCTCTTCGCTTTCAAACACCTTTGTTTTTCCAACAAAATGCCATATGCTTTCCGCAACACCAATCCTCTTCACTATCGAACCATCAGGGGCAAGGCTTCCACTGAGCACAGCAAGTCCACCCTTCTCGTGATACGGCTCCTTGATCGGTCTTATTACAGTGCTGTCTGCAACCTCTGCATATTTAAGGAGATCCCCCACCCTTCTTCCTTCTACGGTTAAACACTTTTTGTTAATAAGGTTCTTCCTGGAAAGCTCCTTCATGATGCCATACACACCGCCTGCCTCAAATAAATCTTCAAGGTGATGGGGTCCTGCAGGGCTCATATTGCAGATATGTGGAACTCTCTCAGAAATCTCATCAAATAATGATAGGGGTAATTTCATTCCAGCCTCATAGGCAATTGCCGGGAGATGTAATGCAGTATTGGAGGAACCACCGAAAGCCATATCAACAGTGATTGCGTTCACAAAAGCTTTCATCGTCACAATATCTCTTGGTCTTATACCCTTATTTACCAGGTCTACGACCCTTTTCCCCGCCATCTTTGCAAGCCTTATCCGTGCTGCATGAACTGCAGGAATTGTTCCATTCCCCGGAAGGGCAATACCCAGAGCCTCAGACAAACAATTCATTGAATTTGCGGTAAACATGCCTGCGCATGAACCCGCTCCAGGACAGGCACATCCTTCAAGCATGGAAAGCTCCTCTTCACGCATGAGACCGCCTGCCACCTTGCCTACCCCTTCAAAAACAGAGATCAGATCTACGGTTTTACCTCTAAACCGACCGGCGAGCATTGGACCACCGCTTACCATTATACAGGGTATGTTGAGTCTCATTGCTGCCATCATCATACCAGGGATGATCTTGTCACAATTTGGTATGAGCACGAGGCCATCAAAGGGATAAGCCTTTGCCATGACCTCAACGGAATCACATATCAGTTCCCTTGACCCGAGGGAGTATTTCATACCCTCGTGACCCATGGCAATACCATCGCATATCCCAATGGTTGAGAATTCCATTGGTGTACCGCCTGCCATCCTCACACCATCCTTTACAGCCTGAGAAATTTTGTCAAGGTGTATATGACCGGGTATAAGCTCATTCGCTGAATTCGCAATACCTATGATCGGTCTTTCCAGCTCTTCAGGTAAACAACCCATAGCATAGAAAAGGCTCCTGTGAGGTGCCTTTTCTATTCCCTTCTTCATTTTATCTGACCTCATGACTCCTCCCTGATACAACCTATGATCCAAAATTATGATCTGTAATAGTTGTGGGCAACACCACTTTTGTTACCATTAATGTTTATCAACATAGAAGATTATTACACAAGCCAAGACTTTTCAATAAAATATTCGAGAAATACTTTGTAAACGTTCAACAATATTATATAATAACTACATTCCACCGGCAATCGCACCACCTAAGGCTTCAAAAGGCGTAGCATAATTTAAACATTTTCTTGGCCGATTGTTAAGCAATGTTTCGACCTTCTTTACCTGATAGTCGCTCACGATCGAGAAATCGGTCTTCTTGG
>CAIJOT010000026.1 GCA_903822335.1 uncultured delta proteobacterium | reverse complement strand
GGGTGTAGTCAAACTCGTGTGACAGATCAAGGAGCACCCCACCGCCTTCTAGTGAAGAGACCGAATAGCTTTTTCTGTAGTCGCCCTCTGTCCTCCAGGCAGGCAAAAAGGAGGAGCAGACGATCCGTGCATGGTATATTTGCTTACCTACAATTATCTCACGCATCTTTTTGATGACAGGGTGAAAACGCAGACAATAGGCTGTATAACAGGTTAATTTATTTTCGCGGCATAAAGATTCAAGCATATCGATATTGTCAAGGCTATGTGACAAAGGTTTTTCAATAAAAAGATGCATCCCCAAATGCGCGCATTGAATTGCTGTTTTCACATGGAGATTGGTAGGATTAGTAATAAAAGCAACATCGGGCTTGATGGCTTTTACTTCGTCCCACGCATATACTTGCTTTATATTATTAAGCCCATTCGGTTTAGCCCTCCCTTTGCTACGAAATGCATAAACCTCATATTCATAATTCTCATTCAAAACCTTAGCATGTTTTTTCCCAATCGAGCCTAAACCAAAAATAACAATTTTCATTATTCTGCTTTAAAATTGTTTACCAATTTTCTATATTCTTCCCATTGCCCGATATCAAACCAGCCAGTACTTATCGGATATATCGAAACCTTCTCTTTTTTACTAATCAAATCTATTACTTCATTCATATCTACCGCTCTTCCCTTTGGGATATAAGAAATAACATGTGGTTCCATTACATAGATGCCGGTGTTGATAATCACATCATGGACAGGCTTCTCCAATATCCTTTCTAATCTTCCGTTTGAAAATTCAAGCACACCAAAAGGTATTTTGACTTCATTGTGGCAGCCAATAATGGTCATTGCCGCATTATTTTCTTTATGCCATTTTAAAATATCTTCAAAATCGGAGTCCAATAACGAATCACAATTCACAACAAAAAAAGTATCTTTGAGCTTATCCTGCAACAACGTTAAACTGCCTGCTGTTCCTGAAAAATCAGGCTCCTCAACCCAGTCAATAGAATATGGAAAATTATTCTCTTTTAAATACAGTTTCAAATATTCTTTTTTGTAATTCAGGGTATAGATAAAATTGTAAAATCCATACCTGTAAAATCGCTCCATTATAAGTTCAATAACGGTTTTATTACCAATTGGTATTAAAGGCTTTGGAAGTATTTTCGTGAAAGGGTCCAGTCGTGTACCCTTGCCACCAGCCATTATAATAACATAATTCTGCTTCAATGTCGGTGTTTGTAAATGCATCTCTTCCCCAAGAAGATCTGTCCACAACATTACGTCTACAATAACATTGTCCTCATCTAAAATTGGTATCTGCTCGATCTTCCGTTCCACCATCATCTGTTTAGCATATTCATTTATTCCGGGCATTCCCTGTTTGATAGCGGTAAATTTCCTTTGTATTACATCTTCAATGCTATCTTGGAATCCTGCATTATTGATTATTTCCCTGCGAATATCTCCATCAGTTACGGTCCCTAAAAGACGTTCCTTGTTATCAACGACAAATAGTATTTTTTCAGCAGTTTCATTAAGCTTTTGCATTGCCTCTTTGATAGTGGTATCAGCAGAAGTCATCAGTTTTTTTAATTTTGCTTTATCCATAGGCATTTTTCAAAACTCAAAATTTATATTATAGAACCGCTTCTTAACAATATTAGTGATGTTGTGTGTCTTCAATATCTTTTTAATATTTTCTGCGGCCTTGCCATCATAATGTGAAGTATTAAATTCAGCGATATCTGCATTTTTGTTTCTGCGACAGGCAGTAATAGCTTCATGCGGTGGCGTTCTCATTCCTTGCGGACCACCGCCCGGACCTTCTCCTCGCTTCATTCCTTGGCCTTCGCCCATGCCTTAATCTTCACCCATTATTAATTATTTCTTTTGTCCATGGATTCGGCTCCGAATATGATAATTTTGGCAAATCATTAGTATCAAGCCTTTCTAAAGTGTATGCATTTTCTTTAGAAAAATTGGCAATATCAACTTTTGTTGTAAAAGCGAATGAGCAGCCTTTCTTTTTAAGTATCTCAATTAAAGAATCATTGTAGGCGCCATATGGGTAGCACATGACCCAATTTTCCGTTGGTGCATCTACTAATCCAAGAAATTTAAGTGATTCATCAATTTCCGATTCTTGTTTTGCAGGTGGAAGTTTATTAAGCCAATGATGACCAAAACCATGACTCCCAATATACATTCCATTTCGGGACATGCATTTTATTTGATCTAGATCCATGTACAATTCTCTTGAGAAAGATTCCTCGTCCTTTGTAACATATTTTTGAAAAAGTTCATCAGTAATTAATTTTCGCACATTTTCTTCAAGTTCCATTTGTAATAACCTTTTAATAAAAATTATTTCTGCAGAATCAAATCGATTTTTAACAGCCAGCTTGGAATAATAATGACTATTGCTTTTCAACTGATACTGAGATCTGTATTTTTTTAAGCAAGCATATATTTCGCTTATCAGTTGATCTAAGTCTTTGTGTACGGATGCAAGAATAAAATGAATTTTATTTACGTCAAGAACTTCATGACTAAGGATTGCTTTTGCTGGTGGAAAAAAACAACCTTGAATTCTATTTTCCTCAAGTATCGGAAATACCGTCACAAAGTGGTCGATATACGCATCATCAAATGTCAAAAGACAAGCATTGGAAGACAAATTGGTTTCATTATATAAGGTGCTGAGACAATCTGCAACAGTTACAAATGTGTAATACTTTTTCAAATATGTAAGTTGCTCCTTAAATTGACTCGTTAATAGCCCCTTGATTTCGGGATATCTGGTATAAGGAAGTTCTCTTACAAAGTGATACATGACAACAGTTAGTTTTTGAGACATTTATTCTCTCTTTGAATTTGATTTGGTTGATCCTGATCACCATCGGCTTTAAATAATTGAACTGCATGATGGCATACATTGTTGTTTTCGGCGGAAGAAACACCTTTACCCTTGATAGTATTTGCGACTATGGCAACTGGCTTTTCTGGTATATTGACTCTACAGAAAGTATCATATAATTCATCAATATCATGACCATCAACCTCCACAACATCCCGTCCAAAGCAACTCCATTTTGCAGCCAAATCTTCAACGCTCATTATGTCGCCGTTGGATCCAGTTTGTTGAAAATTGTTTTTATCAATGATTGCAACTAAATTATCTAATAAATAATTATGCAATTTTAATATATTCCTCTTTGGGATTTTTATTTTTACCGACAGTGAATGAGCATGTACTATTTTGAGAGTTTTCAGTAAATCCCATTTTTTCAAGTAAGTCAGAGATAGGTTTATTTTTTTCGGTCTCCACATACTCACCAAAAACAGTCTCGCCTTCTGTTAACATCACTGAGAGAAAATGATTGAAGACGGCATTTTCAACTCCTCTTCCCATGGCCCGACAAGACATTAACCAACTATTTATTTTCCAATCGTTTGATATCTTTTCCGCTATGAAAACTGATATAATTCCATAATCACTATATTTATCTTTAAGGCTATAGCAATAACAAAAACAATCATCATGTGAAGCAAATCTTTCTAATTCTTTCCAAGTGAGTCTTTTTGTTGTCAAATTGAACTGGTTTGTTTTGTGGATAAGCTCAAAAACTCTATCGAAATTACTTGATGATACTTTTTCAGGAGTTATTATGAGTTTTAATTTTTTAAGAAAACATGAGTAATCAGAAAATGTTTCTGCATCTTCTTTTCTTTGCTTTTCCGCAAAATACATACTTGATTTTGTCAAATCTTCTTCATTAACCCTTCCAATAGTTAGATAGCCGGACTTGGACAAAAACTCACACCAATTTTCAGCGTCTTCAGAGAGCTCTGGAACGATCACTTCGGGCAGGTTATTTTTGACGTCTTCCCTCTCAAATTTCGAATCATCAATAAACATTACACCCGTTGCTGTCAAATTCAAGTCACTCAATATTTTTTTTATATTTTCAGACTTAGGGTCCCAATTAATTTCATGAGCCACAAAATCATCGAATTTTAAAATCATCTCTCTTCTGTTATCAAAAACTTTTTTTGCGACTTCGAATGAATTTTTTGAACAGATTGCAAGTAAAACGCCGGCTTCTTTAAGGCTCAAGAGATAATTCTGCAGCATGAGATAAGAATATCCTTTGGAATTCTGATCAAAACCTACCCCTTCCCATCCAAGTTCACCAACAACTCCATCCCAAAGTGTATTGTCTAAATCAGTGATGATAAGTCTGGTGGGTCTCCTGAGAAGGCTCTGAAGAAAACTGGAAAGATAATTACCATAAAGAGGAAAACAATTTGGATGACAACAAAGCTTAGCGCTCACCAAGAACTTTGAGGAGTGCCACCTCTCAAACCCAAACTCCATTATTAAAGGATCAATGTCAACAAAATGGACAACATTTTCAAGTTCTTGCTGCAATTCTTTTTTAATTAACTTAACCCACTGATGAAAATATGATGTTTGATCAAACCCTTCTCTAATACTTTCTGGCAAAACCAGTATGATTTCCCCCCGACATTTTTTTTTATAGCGAATTAGTAGGCTTTTTAAATTTGCAGCAAATTCACGGGGATTTTTGCTGCGATTAAGAATAAGCCGGGTAGATGAAAGTAATAATAAAGTGTAGTCTGAATTGCGCCGATAGGTTTCGCTTTCAGGATTATTAAGTTCAAATTCCCACTGATCAAACGAAGACTCATAGATATCTGGATTAATGCCATTAAAGATCAATGACGTATAAATTGAATTAACCAGATACTGTGTTGAAAAGTTTGCTAATACCGTAATAGATATTTTGGTGTTAACCCTACTTTGAAGTTCTTCACTTTTTGCTTCTTTAAGTTTTTTGTTTAAGTCTGAAGCAGTCGACGATGTACTAAAAATAAAATTTGTTTTTCTCATATCTGCCGCTCCTTTCTGCTTTTGATGGAAAGCTCATAGCAGAAAAAGATTATTATATAAAGTTAATAATTGGATTCCAGGGTAATTACCTGGAGTTGATATCTTGGATACCAACTCAACCGTAGGCAATGTACGGCTGAATTACCCTTCCACCACCTTAATGATTGCCAGCCCCGTGCCCAAGTTAGAGCGAAAAGACTCATAGATATATTTAAATATTGCGATAGGATTCATTTGGTCTGTCCTGGTCGCCATCAGCCCTGGTTACAATAAAAGCATTTTCGCAATTTGGGTATTTTCTTTTTAACTCCGGAGACACGTATAGCTCCAAGTTTTGAAATCTTCGAGACATGTCAATTGGATCTAAAAGGCTGGGAAGAGCTCCCATATTTTCAATAGTAAAAACCGCATCTAATAATAAATTTATATGCGTATTTGAGTTACAATAAAAATCAGCATAGTCACAGTTGTGTTGTTCAAAATAATTGAGGCATTTTTTTACTAATGATAACCCTCGTTTTTTTCCAGATTCATTTTCCGGAAAAAAAAACTCTAAGATTCTGGCCACCCGGACACCTTCGGTTGTTTCAATAATTCTAGCAATCAGAACCACTGGGGAGCTTGCTTCACCTTCAATGAAAATATTATAATTAAAAAAGGGATAGTCAACATAGCGATAGTTCAGGTAATAACTATCTCTTAAAGTTCCATATTTTAAACTTGGATATAAATTCCAGTTGGGGTTAAAACTTTCCCGAGTTATTGCAGTAGTTTCTTTTGCCACACCATATTTTTCAATAGAGCGATTAATTGTTTTTCCGATTCGGTAACCGAAAAAATTCAGAACTTTATCATGATTAAAAACATAAACCACTTTGGGAATCTTCTCTAAGAACATGAATTTCATCTTAGTTACAATTTCTTGATTCATAAGACTGGCCCCTTGCCCAGCCACTATAGGAAACATCTCGGTGATTTTTCTCATCAGTAGAGCACCAATGCCAAAACGGTAACCCTCCATCGTCATCCAGTGTGCCATCCATACCCCACTTATTACCTCACTTCCCCAAAGGAACTTTGTTGGCAAATAACCTAATAAAGAAATCAGCTTATCCCCTTCATAGGCCACAATCAAATTTGCCATCTCTTTATTTTTATTTCGCAAAAAAACCCAATCAAAGAGGGGCCTATTTCTAAGAACATGATTTTCGCCATGAGTTATGGCAATAAATTTATCCATCTGCTGCCAATCACTCATTGGGAATTGTGGGAGAATTGAGAAATGCTTTTTCATTTCAATTTTAGGTTGAATTAGGAAAACTGCATAATGCTTTTCCAGATATCACGATCCTTTTATCAACCATGCCTGTGAAGCTCAATGATACTGCCGCGACAGCCGGAGTCAAGGCCGTAATTTCGATTTTATAATTAACTATTTGTCCAACCAAAACAGGGTTATGCATTTTCATGCTTAAATTATTAATAACAGATTTTGGCCCGGGTATCTCATTACCCAGCATCCCAGATATTACAGCCTGAACAAATAAACCATGGACGATTCTTCCTTCAAAACCTTGGTTTTTTGCAAACTCAAGGTCTACATGAACCGGTGCTTTATCATCAATCAAGGTTGAGAATACCTCAACTCTTTGCTCAGTAAAGAGATAACTTCTTTCTGAAGTCATCCCAACTGATAAATCACTAAAGGAATAACTACCCACGATACCCCTTTTCAGCTAACAATTGAACAAAGTCCCCGACATTTTTTAAGTTAACGAGTTCGTCAGTTGAAAAAAAAAGTCCTGTGAGTGTTTCAAGCTCAACAATTAGTATAATGTGATTTAACGAATCCCAATTTTTAACATCGTTTGCACTTAGCTCTTTTGTTACAATGAGAGAGGGATCATCAAATACCTCCCTGAAAATTGGAGTGATGCTATCTATGATTTTCTGGCCCATTATCTCCCCTCTTTTTTTGTAACTATAAAAGCCGCATTAACAGGCACTATGTCTCCCTCTGTTCTAGGGGTGTAGGCAGCATCAACGGTAGAGTCAACTATCTCAAATCCCGCCCTAACCAGATGAGATGCCACCTCATCAGAATTACGATAAAGATAGATATGATCAGCATTGGGCGCATTTATGGCCGCAGATATTAATCCATAACCACCAGATTTTAACATCTTTGTCAAGAAATTTAAAAACATCTGCGGGTCTTCCAAATGTTCTAACACCTCTATATTTACCAAATAATCAGCAGCGGGTGTTACTGGTTCTTTTATGATATCTCGAAGATTTGCTTCATATCTATTGGCTACATTATGTGCACCCAGCAACATTAAAGTGTGTTCAAGTGAATGGGGGCTCAAATCAAACCCACGGCCTTTCAATTTTGTCCGAGTAAGCATTTCTTTTGAATAAAAACCTGTACCAACACCAATATCATAAAAAACTTTTCCATCACCACTTCCCACAAGAGGGAGGAATTTCTCTAGAAAGAAAATATGCTGTAAAAAATGATGCCTCCACAAGTAATGCGATAGTAAAATCCCGGGTAGATAAAGACCAAACATATATTCTTTGTTTTGATAAACCTCTGAGGCAGCTTCCTCATAAGTTTTATTCTCATACTCTTTGGCCTTTTGAAATTTCACTTGCAACTTCATCGAATCTAATGAGAATTTCCCATAACCTCTTACTGCTTGATCAATCCGTTTCTTGTCGTTTGAAAAAAATACCTTCAGCTCATTTTCAAATAACTTTAACCAATGATCTCCAAAACTATCTATCTGCTTCTGTATGACCGCAGCAAAATACGGAAATTGGAAACTAAGCGAATCGTAAAAAAAACCAACGCTGGGATATTCATCAAATTTCATACAAGTCCTCCATTGTTACAAGTTGAGTTGCATGGTGAATCCATCTGACTGACCGGTAGCTATCGGGGTTCTGAACAGTTCCGAAAATAATTTGCTTAGATTCCCCCGGCTGCGCAGATAGGGAATCACAAAAAAACAGACATATAATTTATTCAAACCTAGAAAAACGATTCGGCGCACAAACTGATAACCCCGTTTGCCCGGCTTTAAAAGGTATCTGTGTATGGGAATTGGCATTCTCCATTTACTCCATAACATCTTGTACTATGTACAGGTAGGGGGGGTCTTTTTGTACTATGAGCAATTGCATTGGGGACAAAACAAATCTCTGCCCATTCGTGACCGGTAGGGACCTGCTTCCCGTCTATCTCTTTGTAGAGAGTTTTCCATTCTGGTTCTTCTATCGCAGCGATTACCTTTTTAATTTTTTTCGTTACATCACAACTGATAGCAAACTCGATTTTCCCGTACCGTTCATTCTCTCCTTTCTCATAATAGCGTAAAAGATCATGCTGATAACCTGCGGGGAGACGGGTCTTCTCTACTCCTTCGGTTTTATTAATTTTGTTTTTTCCATATGCATTTTTCAAAACTCAAAATCTATATCATAGAACTGCTTTTTCACAATATTAGTGATGTTGTACGTCTTGAAGATCTTTTTAATACTTTCTGCAGCTTTACCATCACCATGTGGATTAATTATATTTATCAAGTTCATCTGAAAATCTTTTTCATATAACTGTTTGAATGCTTCCTTGATTCTTTCCCTAGTAGGTTCACAATCTATTACGTTTTTAGCCTTGATTCTCCCCTTTTGTCTATTACCGATATTAATGGTCCCGATCTTAAAACTCGGCGCTTCAATGATACCGCTGGAAGAATTCCCTACCACGGCATCTACATGTTGCATTGCAGAAAGGTAATGCAACTGACCCATTGAGGCAATAACAATTGATGTATCGGAGTGTTTTGCGACATAATTATCTATCATCCTGTTGATAACATCCCCACCTGGGTCAGCATTTGCCTTTGTAAAGATAATGCCGGTATCTGGAAGTTCATTGAGCACATCGAGCAAAACTTTAAACTGTTTATCGGAATTCTCTTCAAGTGTAACAGGGTGAAAAGTCACAAGAAGGTTTCTTTTTTTGAATTTAAAACCTATAGCCTTCTCCAGCGTTTCTTTCGATAAAAGCTTTATCTTCCTGATATTGTCCAGTCCGATGGCACCTACATTAAATACCCTGTCTGGATGCTCTCCAAGCTGTATTACTCTCTTTCTGTATTCTTCAGTAGCAGTAAAATGGAGGTGACTCATCTTTGTGATAGCATGTCGGAACGAATCGTCAAAAGACCCTTCCGTTAATTCTCCTCCGTGGATATGTGCAATGGGGATATTCTGGGCAGTCGCTGAAGCTGCGAATGCAAGCATCTCATACCTATCCCCAAACAGGACAACAATATGAGATTTCAGTTTTTCATGAACTTTTGGGTATTTTTTAAGTGCATTCCCCATTGCCACAGAAACACCGCTACTCGTTTCGTAGTTTTTTGGTAAAATCCAAATTGGGGTATAATCAAAACCATCATTTTCTATCTCTTTTCTTGTTAGACCCAATTCCTTGGCATGATGTGATCCTGTAACAATTAATTGTAATTCTAAGTCTCGATCATTTTTAATCTCTTCAAGGAGTGGTTTTAGGAGTCCATACTCTGCCCTCGAACCTGTTACAACTGCTATCTTTCTTTTCACAGTTTTATTAACTCGTCCTTCGTAAAATCCTTTTTCGCTGTCTTTCCAATAACCCTATCCCACTTCATCGGCGATATACCTGTTCCGGGACGCTTTACTGTGAGGTTTTTCTCTGTAAATTGTTCACCTTTCTTTATGCCGTGCGTTGCCACAATACTCTTCCGCGCGATCGGCCGGTTTTTTAGCTCAGATTTTGTGGGAACCTTTTTTTTGTTGCCCAGTGCTCTTTCGATATTCCTGATTGCCTTGACCATTGTCCCAAATTCATACGGCTCCAGGGATGCTTTGTGGTCAGGGCCTTTCATCTTTTTATCCAGTGTAAAATGTTTTTCAATAACTTCTGCTCCGAGTGCAACAGCAGCAACAGGAATTTCGATACCTGTTGTGTGGTCAGAATAACCTACCCTAACTTGAAAGGCATTTTTTATCATCTGCAAAGCGAGGAGATTAACGTCTTCAACTGGTGTCGGATATTCGGTATTGCAGTGGAGTACGGTTATGTCCTTTTTCTTTGTCCCTGCTTTTACGAGAATATTGAGGGCATCATCTATCTCTTTCATGTCTGACATACCTGTTGATATGAGAACCCTCTTTTTTAAACCCCCTATCTTCCGGAGGTACGGGAGGTTCGTGATCTCTCCCGATGGGACCTTGAATATCGTGAGACCCAACTTCCTTAATAGGTCAATGCTCTCAAGGTCAAAAGGCGATGAGAGAAAGATGAT
>CAIJOT010000025.1 GCA_903822335.1 uncultured delta proteobacterium | reverse complement strand
TGAAGATGCATATCTAATACTTGCCGGTTATTCCTACGGTGCCTGGATATGCAGCAAGGCAGCGGTTAAGGTCAATAACATAGATGGGTTATTCCTTGTGTCGTATCCTTTTGCCTTTTATGAAAGCAATCTGTTAAAAACATTTAAAGGGAAAATGTACTTCGTAGGGGGAACCATGGACGATATATCCCCCATGAATGACCTTCTCATGGTGTACAAAGGTCTTCCAGTTGTGGATAAGCATCTAAAAATCATACCCACCTCACACTTCTATGTGGGAAAGGAAAGAGAGATTGTAGAATTTATAAGAGAGCTCGTAGAGATAAATCATTAAAGAGTAAAACGCCGTAGTAACAAATCATTCATTATTCTTGCATAGACAAGCTCTTTGTGATAATTTAGATAAATTTTTAAAAGGACAGACGACGTACAATGGACTATAAGGATACGCTGAATTTACCGAAAACACCTTTCCCCATGAAGGGAAATTTACCTGTCAAGGAACAGGAAATATTAAAATACTGGGAAGAAATCCAACTGTATAAAAAGCTTACGCAGAAAGAAGATGGACGTCCTTCATTCATCCTCCACGATGGCCCTCCTTACGCAAATGGCAACATACATCTTGGAACAGCACTGAACAAGATACTGAAGGATATTGTCGTAAAGTCAAAATTCATGTCGGGTTACCGTGCAGATTATATACCTGGATGGGACTGTCACGGGCTACCCATAGAACATCAGATTGAAAAGGCAACAAAAGAGAAGAAAATCTCTCTGTCAAAAATCGAGACAAGACATCAATGTCGGGCCTATGCCGAAAGATTCATAAATATCCAGAGAGCTGAATTTAAAAGACTTGGCGGTATCGGAGACTGGGAACATCCATATATTACCATGGACTATGAATATCAGGCCACCATTATTGAAGAGATACAGAAGTTTTTTGAAAGGGGTGAAGTATACAGAAAGAAAAAACCAGTGCTCTGGTGTATAAATTGCCTGACTGCCCTTGCTGAAGCAGAAATAGAGTATGAAATGAAAACATCAAACTCTATCTATGTGAAATTCCCGTACACGAAAAAAAGAGATGGGCTTTTCGAGCATTATCCGCAGAAACCAATATTTATACTTATATGGACAACAACACCCTGGACACTTCCGGCTAATTTAGCCATAGCCATTAATCCAAAATTTACTTATGTTTCATTTGAGACAAAGGATGAGATATATATCGTTCTCAAAGATTTGCTTGAAGATATTACAAAAAGAGCAGGCATAACAGATTATACAATTATAGAAGAAATATCCCCTGAAAAACTTAAAAACCTCACATTCAAACACCCCTTTATCGACAGGCAATCAATGGTTGTATATGCTGATTACGTAGCCAATGATGTAGGAGCAGGTGCAGTTCATATAGCCCCCGGACATGGTGAAGAAGACTATGAAACAGGTATGGAGTATGGACTCGAAATATACTCACCGGTCAATGAAAAAGGCAAGTTCTTTGATGAGGTGGAGTTCTTTAAGGGGATGAACGTATTTGAGAGCAACAGGCACGTGATAAATAAGCTCGAAGAGCTGGGGCTTCTCCTTCACAAAGAAGAAATTGAACACTCCTATCCTCACTGCTGGCGATGTAAAAAACCTGTCATATTCAGAGCAACAGAGCAATGGTTTATATCGCTTGACGTAAATGGGTTGAGACAGAAAGCACTCGACGAAATAGACAGGGTTAAATGGATACCAGCCTGGGGAAGGGACAGAATCTATAATATGCTTTTCGTAAGGCCTGACTGGTGCATCTCACGGCAGAGGACATGGGGAATACCGATTACCGTCTTCTATTGTGAAAAGTGCAGTGAACCATACTGGAGCAAAGAAACATTCCAGAACGTAATAAAGACAGTGAAGGAATACGGGGCTGATATATGGTTCGAAAAAGAGGCATCATATTTCTTACCAGAAGGTATCTCCTGCGAGCATTGCGGAAACAAAACGTTCAAAAAGGAAGAGGATATTCTTGATGTATGGTTTGATTCAGGAGTGAGCTGGGCAGCAGTCTGTAAAAAGAGAAAGGAACTCAAGTTCCCTGTAGACATGTATCTTGAAGGGAGTGACCAGCATAGGGGCTGGTTCCACAGTTCACTCCTCACATCCGTTGGAAATGAGGCACAGGCCCCTTACCTTTCCGTCCTTACCCATGGGTTTGTCGTAGACGGTTCTGGCAGGAAGATGTCCAAATCATTGGGAAACATTATATCTCCCGAAGAGATCATCCAGAAATATGGGGCAGAGATTTTAAGGTTGTGGGTTACCTATGAAGATTACAGGGACGATATTAAGATATCAAATGATATCGTGAACAGGCTCATTGAAACCTACAGAAGAATTAGAAACACCCTTCGGTTTCTCCACGCCAATATACACGATGACTTTGAACCTGAAAAGGATAAGGTACCTTATGAAAGTATGTCCTATCTCGACAAGTGGTTGCTTTCGAGGCTTCAGAGGCTTATCGAAAGGGTTACAGAAGCTTATAATAACTACACCTTCCATGTGATCTACCATAGCATCCATAATTTTTGCACTGTTGACTTAAGCGCCTTATATCTTGATATTGTGAAGGATAGAATATATGTGGAAAAGAAAGATACCTTGAAAAGAAGGGCATCCCAGACTGTAATATTTGATACCCTTATTACACTTCTCAAACTCATTGCACCCATCCTGTCCTCTACTGCGGAAGAAATGTGGTCCTATCTCAAGAAATTTGTGAAAGAAGAGAGTATCCTGCTTTTGACGTTCCCTGCTCCTGATAAAGCTTTGATAAATGAGCAAATAGAAGAAGAATGGGAAAAAATCTGGAAGAGCAGAGAAGCCGTGAATAAGAAGATAGAAGAGAAGAGGGTTTCAAAGGTCATTGGACATTCCCTCGATACAAAGGTTATTCTCACAGTTCCCGAGAACGAGTATTTATTACTGGAAAAATTGGGGGATGAACTTAAAGATGTCTTTATCGTATCCCAGATAGAAATCCAAAAGGGAAATGAAACAGAAGTAACAGTCCTGAAGGCAGAGGGTGAAAAATGTGAACGGTGCTGGCAATATGCAACGGACATCAAAAAAACAGGGCCATTTCCCAATGTATGTAAAAGATGCGAAGATATCTTGTCCTCCTTATAGTTCCTTTTATCTTTCTCCTCGATAGATGGACAAAACTTCTTATCCTCCAACACCTTAATTTTCAGGAAAATATTCCCATAACGTCTTTTTTTTCCATCGTATATGTGCGAAATTACGGGGGAGCTTTTGGGCTTCTGTCTCAGCACCCGATAGCAAAATATTTTTTTACATTCCTCCCTCTACTTATTATAGCCATCCTGATATACATTATCCTTGCATATAAGTTCCCATTTCTAAAAATGTTTTCTCTAACGAGCATACTTTCAGGAGCCATAGGGAATATATACGACAGAATATCTTATGGTTATGTTGTGGATTTTCTGGACTTCTATTATAAGAACTATCATTGGCCTGCATTCAACGTTGCCGATATTTCAATTTCCTTTGGCATCTGCTTATGGCTTTTTGTAGAGCTGATGTCATATCTCAGGAGCAGAGGAACAAATGGAAGATGAGGTACTGGAAGAAGAAAAAAAGCTGAGAAGGCTGAGATTTATTGTAGATTTTGCCCTTGAATACATTAGAACGCAGAATATTACCCATGATGAGGCGATTACCGTTGTGGAAGGTGTAAAAAGACATGCCTTAAAACTGTTTCCAGGTAAAGAAGAAGCCTTTGATATTATCTACGCACCGAGATTTAAACGGTTACTCAACGAAAAGTTCAGAAGAGCCTGACACTGCCGCTGAGATGCTTCTTCTATTAGGGAGCACCAACCTGGACTACATCAATCGGTGTATCAGTTACCCTTTCAAGGTAGTTTTGTCTTACAATAAAATCTACCTCTATACCGATAGCGCCCTCGTTAGGGAAAATAAATTTTGGCTCGAAGGCAAAAACCATGCCTTCCTTAAGGACAACATCATGCCTTGGTGTTATCACAGGAAGTTCATTGATCTCAAGACCAAGCCCATGGCCTATGAAACCAACCTTCCCTTCACCGTATCCCATAAAATATTCTTCTAACTTCTCCCTCTTTGCCCTGTAAAGTGCCTTCCTGAATATTTCAGGAGCATTCACTCCTTCCTTAGCAAAGCTCATCGTCTCTTCGATAATCTCCCTGGCTACCTCGTGTGCCCTGATAAAGATTTCCTTAAGCTCACCCACCACAAAAGCCCTTGTTTCATCAGTAATATAACCGTTATAGCCACCACCATAATCAATAAGAAGCGGAATGTTTCTCTGCACCTTATTCACAGATGGACCCTGGGCAATGGCATGGGTCACACCGGCGCCTGAAATAGGGACATCGAAGCCCGATACAACGGTTCCTGAAAACCCATGGGTAATGTAGATATTCATCATCTCCTGATTCAATCCCCTCATTCTCAGGAAACCCTGATGACCATGCATTCTTCCTTCTGATTCGAGAATCGCAGCGATATCCACCTCACGCATACCCTCTTTTATCACGCTTTTTGCCTTCTCAAAGACATGGGAAATGATTTCTCCTGATTTCTTCACCTGCTTTATTTCAAAAGCACTTTTCACTAACCGCAAATCCTTTATAAAGGGAGAAATATCCATCAATCTGTCGTAACCGAGGATGCTCTTCCACCTCTCAAAGACAAGAACAGGAAGCACATCGAGCTCCATCCCTCCCTTACCCTTCAATATCCCTCTGTCTGTGAGAACATCCTTCACATCCTTGTCCTTCCTGATGGGGGTAATCGCAAGGGGTGTCTCATGTACTGCCCTTACAAGACCTTTTTGAACAAAAAAAACAGGGTCTTTATCAACAGAAATAACGAGGACGCCTTTCTGTAAGGTACCCGTAAAATAGAAGAGGTCAACGTTCTGCAAAATAATGGAAAAGTGAATACCCTCCCTTTCCATTTCTTCCCTAAACTTTTCTATCCGCGCTTCTATCTCATCTTTCGGCGTTAAATCACTTACGAGTAAACTTTTCAACATAATCCATTATCCTCCCGACTATCTCTTCCTTTTTCACCCTCTGCGACTCCTTTTCATGCCTGAGCTTTATCTCAACATACCCGTCTTTCAGATTCCTTTCGCCGATGGTGACCCTCAATGGTATGCCTATAAGGTCGCAATCTTTAAACTTGATACCAGGCCGTTCATTCCTGTTATCAAGGATAGCATCAATATCTTTGTCTAACAGTGTCTTATATATACTCTCCGCTACGTCCATACTTTCCTTATGAGAGCTATTTACCGGCAATACATCCACCTCAAAGGGTGCAATGGCAAAGGGAAGAATCATACCATTCTCGTCATGTCCCTGCTCTATGGAAGCCGCAACAATCCTGCTCACACCGATACCGTAACAACCCATCACCATGAATTTTTCCTTTCCCTCCTTATCAAGAAAAGTGGCATTCATTGCCTGGCTGTATTTCAAACCGAGCTTGAAGATATGACCTACCTCAATCCCTCTCGTTGAAGTGAGTACGCCTTTGCACCTCGGACACATATCACCGGCATTGGCAACCTTAAGGTCATAAAACCCCACAACTTTAAAATCATCTCCATTCACATCAACAATATGGACATCCTGCTCATTCCCTCCGACTACAAAATCCTCCATATAATAGACATCCCTGTCTGCATAAAGGGGGATATCTTTCCCGATGGGTCCTGAAAAACCAAGTGGTCCTCCTGTAACCTTTTCTATTGTATCTTCATCTGCAAGCTCTAAATAATCGAGAAACAGCAGGTTCTTAAGTTTCGTTTCATTGACCTCCTTATCCCCCCTTATCAACACACCTAACGTGCCCTTATCCGTATTGTATATGATTGTCTTAAGAAGTTTGTCTGCCGTCACACCGAGAAATGAAGCTACCTCATCCACCTTCTTTTTCCCGGGTGTTTCTACCTTCCTGAACTGTCCTTTCTTGCGGACAATGTCTCTCTCGACGAAACCCACTTCAGCCCGCTCCAGATTCGCTGCATACCCACAGGTATCACAGGAAATAATTACATCTTCACCGGTATCTGCAAGCACCATGAATTCATGGGAAAAACTGCCCCCTATCTGCCCTGTATCGGCCTCCACCACTTTAAACTTGAAACCACACCTCTCAAATATCCTCATGTAGGCATCGTACATATCCATATAGCTCTTTTCTGCTCCTGCCTCATCCACATCAAAGCTATAGGCATCCTTCATGGAAAATTCCCTCCCCCTCATTACACCGAATCGTGGCCTTATCTCATCCCTGAACTTTGTCTGTATCTGATAGAGATTAAGCGGCAACTCCCTGTATGACCTTACCTCTCGCCTCACAAGGTCTGTCACCACCTCTTCATGGGTTGGGCCGATG
>CAIJOT010000024.1 GCA_903822335.1 uncultured delta proteobacterium | reverse complement strand
TAACGGAAAAGGCAGTCACAGGTGACCCGAGGGGAAGAATCAATGTATGGATAAAAAAGACCTCAATGAACATAAAAGAGAAACCGATAAGGGCAAAGTAACACAATTTATTAAGATCGGGTTGCGGGTTGCGATTTGCGAGTTTGAGGTCACGTTCCTTAGAAAGTAAAAACGTTGCAATAAAAATTACAATGGATAGGAGGATAAGAAAGGCCAGGATGAAAGGGAGCGCCATGCCTTCAAAAAGGAAGTAGGCCCATTTCTTTCCTGACAGGGTATAGATTTCCCTTATGTTTTGAAGTTTCAGGAAATAATGAAAAAACGGTTTATCGTTATGGGTAGCGCTGATATTGAAGGGATATTTCTTTACAAAGGTATCCCCTGTTTTTTTATCCACCATGTATCTAAATAAGTTTCTGTAATCCACACCTGTTATGAATCGTTCAGTAGTATCTGGAACAGGGTAGAGCATCTCAAGCTCTCTTTCTGTTAAGAAACGTTGGGCTTTGGCAAACTCCTCTTTTGTCAGGCCTGATCTTTTTATTAAGAAATTGATGGTATCCCAGCTTCTGAATATCAGGAGACGGGTATCAATATCGCCATTCAACGCATGGAGGAGATTGTTCATCATTCTTAACTCATATCGTGGTGGCGGTAAGAGGAACATCTGGATAAAGAGAAAACCATCATCTTTCAGTTGTGAGATGCACAGCCTTAAAGCATCAACTGTCATATCATAGTCTTCCTGAAGTCCGAAATTGCCAGAGGGGAAAAACCCTGTTTTCGATATAAAGATTACATCGAATTTTTTTTGTAGCTTGCTGAGAAACTTTCTCATAGTGGTGTAATAAGTGGATTTCCTGTATAAGCTGTTGACGCCATAATAGCTGTTCACAAATTGCAATACAGAGAGGTCTTTCTCTATTAGATACACGTTATCAGCACCAAAATAATAAGGACTTAGTGCGTCAAGACTGTTTTTAAAACCAACCACCATCACATCCTTGTTGTTCTTCAGAAGATAGGGCAGGGCAGATGGCATGAAAGAGAGGAAATCATATTCTTTTATGTTTTTCTCATCTATCATCACGCCCACAATGTCGCCATCGATTGCAATGCCTGACCCCTTAGGGATAGGTTTTGTATAGACAAGGGATAAACCTGGTGCAAATTTCATCCTTGTATTTTCAAAAACATCAAGTCTCGAATGGGATGTGTTGATTATTTGTATATGCTTGGCATCATCATCCTTGAGAGCCTGCATTAATCCTTTATAAGGGGAGATATGGACGGCAAACAGACCATAGATTACAGGTATGCATAACAAAAGAGGTGTGGTGATATAAAGGACTTTTCCAATACCCCTTTTTGGTTCAAAGAGTAATTGAATTGCGAGCATTGCGGATAGTATCACGATTATATATTCAACCTTTATGTAATCCATCAGTAACATCACTAAGGCAACGCCAACTGCCGCCCCTAAGAGGTCAGAAGCATATATTCTATTTGCCTCCCGCGGGTAAGATGACAGGCATGATGAAAGGATAATGCCATAGAGAAAAAAGGGGATAGAGCAGGAGGCTATGAAGAGAAAAAGGTAAAGAATCTGTGCGTTTTCCCAGAGCATTCTGTAGTGGTCTAAAGGGATGACAGAGGAGAAGATAAAAATAGCTGGATATGAGAGAGCGAGGGCAATTACCAGGAGATGGGGAGCAAGGGAGATGGGGTGGCGGGAAGAGGTTTTGAAGTATGTGTAAATCCCACCCAACACAAGACCTAACATGGATATGCTGATGATAAGAGACGCATAATGGTAGGAAAAGCGTATCGAAAATATTCTTATAAGGGCGATTTCAAAGGATAGAATTGAGAGTGAAGAAAAAAAGACTAACCTGTAAGGTGGTCTCATGCTCTCGGTTTATGTGTTTTTCATATCTTGATGTCTTCTATTTCCATATCGAGAAGATTGATGAATAAGACCCTTTTACGGAGAGTGGTGCCCTGGTTTAGTAGTATCTTACATGTTTCGGCAACCTCTAAACTTGCTATTATAGCCGGTGTAAAAGAGGGATTGCCCAACACCTTCTCCACCCCCGTTGCTTTGCTGTGCCGGCCATATATCTTCTGAATGGTCTTATCCCCTGGCAGTTGGGTGGTGATCTGCCCATACCAGCCACCGATAGTTCCATGGACCAGAGGGATTTTCAGCATTTCACAGGTTTCTGCCAGTTCAATCCGTACAGGTATGTTATCCAAAGCATCTACCACAACATTGGCATCATGTAGTAGTTCTGCCCCATTTGCTTTTGAAAAGGCATCCTTGATGGGTATGACATTTACAGCAGGGTTTATATCATTTACCCTTGCCTGAGCTACGTCAGCCTTGGGTTTGCCTAATACAGAAATGGTGCTGAGTATCTGACGGTTCAGGTTATGTTCTTCAAAGACATCAGGATCAATGGCTTTTATATTTCCTACTCCAAGTCGGGCAAGCTCTTCTATAATGTATCCTCCCAATCCGCCGCAGCCGATAACCGCAACAGTGCTGTGAAATAATGTGAATTGCTGTGTTGTTGAGATAGTCTGTCTGTTCCGCTGGTAGCGGGAAGGCAATATATTCAGTTGCAGGGCTGCCTCTTCTATCTCGCTGTATGTAAGGCTAAAATACTCTGCTGCCTGTACCTGTGCTTCCCAGGGTAGCAAATCTCCCTGAGTGTGAGCCAGCAAGAAGTTCTGCAATGTATCCATTCATCCTCCTCCAACAGGTGGGAAAAAACCTATCGTATCCCCATCAGTAAGTGTATCGTGCGTATCGGCATGGCGACCATTGACGAAGATTAATGTAACCTCTTTTTCAGGAATCCCGAGTTCTTTTATAACCTCGCCAATGGTAATACCGGGGCTAAACTCGCGGGTTTCTGTGTAGAATCGCCCTGATCGCAATGTAGCAAATAACTTTACAGTAATGCGCATAATCTCACTTTCAAAGAGAGAATATCACACAGTAAGCCTAAAAAACAATTGTCTGTATGGGTAAAAATTTTGAGCCAGAGAGCATAAGGGAATATATTTTCCAGATGGGTGACATCAATTTAGTATTAAAACTGTGAGAAATACCCAATCACATTGGGCTGGCAGGTTACTTTTCTGCAATATGCTATACACAACAGGTTTCCTGTCAAGGAGAATCTCCTTACAAGCCTTCCAGAAATTGTCAGGTTGTTTTGTGAGAAAGGTCGCCATTGCAGGAAATGTCACAAAAATACCCCTTTTGAGAAAAATAGGTCCCAGTTCTTCCATGAGAAGGTTAAAAAGTTTTATGGTAACTGTTCCTTCTTTGCTCTGGTAATTGCTATGCTTTTCCTCATAGGTAATAGAACTCCGGAGGGATGCATATACCCCCTCACGCCTCATGGTTGCCCCTACTAAACCAGGCATGGCAGCAGAGAGGGCAAGTCTGGAACCATCTTTAATGATGGCTGATTCAATATCATCAACGGGTTTCCCATCGAGGAAGATGGTGCTGATTCTTTCCACCACATATTCAGGGGTCAGTCCGAACTGTTCACAGAGCAAGGCCTTAATGCTCACACCAACCCTGCATCTCACTATAAATCCACTTTGGAGGATTTCATAAAAATTTGAAAAGTGGGTAGGGTCAATCGTTATATGCAGGTGCTTTGCGTTATCATCTAAAGTATTCTTATTCTGCACTTGCTATTGTCCTTTTTTGTATGAAAGAAACAAGGAAGAGGCTCCCTGTAAACCTCTTCCTTTTGCTCAAATCACAGTAATTTCTTTACCAGTTGAACACCTTATCCAGATCCTCGTCCTTGACCTGGAATGTCACGTTGTGAGGCGGTACTGGTTGCGTTTTAAAGAATGGAGGCAAACGGTCCTGTTCTTTGGTAAAGCCTGCCCTCATATTAAAATCCCTCTCCATCTTCAGAACCTTTTTCCCGAGATCCACAACGTCATCGCCGGTGAAACTAAGCCCGTAAAAGGTATTGATTAAATCAAGCATAGCCTGGAAGGTTTCAGGCTGGTCCATAATGGCAAAGGCGATAAACAGGCACATGCCTGTGGAGTCAATAGCAGCAGTGGCAATCTGGAGGTTTCTCGAAAGGTCTATCTGTCCTTCTGGTTTCAGTGGGTCAACAAACCCTCCTACCCGGAGGATGTTCGTGGCTATTGCGTAACCGGCTGTATGGTCTGCCCCCATCGGGGTTGTGGCATAGGTTACACCGATGCCCTGTATTGCCCGTGGGTCATAAGCAGGCATAGCCTGTCCTTTTACAACAGGAACCCTCTCTACACCAAATACCCTGCCTGTTATCGCTGCCCCGCTTCCGATTATACGGCCTAAGGGTGTACCCTTGCCGACCTCTTTGATCAGGTTGATAGCTCCATCAGCATCGCCGAATTTAAGGAGGCCAGCTTCCATGGCTACCCCGATGGCAACACCCATTTCAATAGTGTCCAGCCCTATATCATCATCAAGAAAGTCCATCATGGCAATCTTGTCCATATCATCAATTCCGCAATGTCCACCGTGTGCCCAGACAGTTTCGTACTCTGGCTGTTTTGTCAAATAATGGCCATCTTTGTCGTTATAGATACCCGAGCAGCGAATGACGCAACCACGATGGCACGCATGGGTTGGTACACCACCGCGCTCGGTTTCCAATGCTGCCTCTGTCTCTCCGCTGATCTTTGAAGCCCCTATGAATCTACCTTCTTTGAAGTTGTATGTAGGATAACCCCCGGCTTCATTAAGGATATTCGTGAGCACATTGGTACCATAGGCAGGCAGAGCTTCCCCTGTCACCCCGTGTTTCCTGAGGCCCTCTGTAAATACCTTGTTCGCTTCTCTGAATTTGTCGGGATCTTTTGGCTGGCGCATGCTCACCCCTGTATCGTCAAGGACAATCACCTTCACGCCCTTAGAACCCATAACAGCCCCAACACCACCCCGACCTGCGTGTCTTGTCGGTCTCAATTCAGCATCGGTGCAGGCTACCGATGCAGCGTTCAGCTTCATCTCTCCTGCAGGGCCGATGGAAATACAGGCAATCTTGTCGCCAAACTCCTTTTTCATCTTTTCCACTGTATCGTAATTACCCAGCATCCTGAGGCTATTATCGGTTGTAATACGAATGCCATCTTTATTGATAAATATTTTGTAAAGATCGTCACCTTCAGGTTTTCCCTCAAGCATGATGGCCCCATAGCCAAGTCTCGCAAGCACCTGGGAAGGTTGGCCTCCAGCATTGGACTCTTTAATACCACCGGTCAGAGGGCTCTTGCAGCCCATAGAGATTCTTCCTGTCATGGATCCTGCAGTACCACTCAGAAGACCCGGGGCAATGACGAGCTTATTCGCATCGCTTAACGGGTGACAGTCAGGCGGTACCTCTTTTGAGACCACAGCAGAAGTAAGTCCTCTTCCTCCCAGTCCAGCATAATCACCGAAGGGAGCTACAGTTACTTTCGGGCCCCCTTCGGCCCCCATGTTAATTCTTAAAATTTTGTCCATAGTTTCCCTCCTGAATTAATTTTGAATTTCTTGTGGTTTTTTGAGCCGATGTAAAGAAGTAAAGATTATCGAACAGTAATATCATAACACTACAATCCGTATCCTGTTTAAAGTGTATACCATACCAATATTTTTGCAACAAAAAAGTTTTACCCTGAAAGCGTTCATCAAAAGAATTCCTCGAAGCTCTGCTTCGGGGTAAGAATCCAGAATTCAGAATGGGGATTAAAATATCTTCAAAAAAAATTCTGACTTCTGACTACTGTATTCTGTATTCCAGATACCTCGCAGCTCTTCTGCGGGGTAGTTCATTCGGTATACACTGAACCGTTTTCAGTTGCTGCCTACTCTATACTGCTTACTGTTACTAAAGCAACCGGTACGGTAGTGCCCGTTTTACCCACTCACTCTGCGGGTATTCTTTCTGCAGTCTTTCGTAGGCCTGCTTCAGGAGTTTTGGATTATGGGTGTTTTCGAAACCGCATACCCCTCGTAAATAGACTGCCTCAGGCGCTGCACCACTTTTTGGATAATCCTTCAAAATCTTCTCAAGGTTTGGAATCGCATCTTTAAATTGATCCAGTTCAAAATGGACTTTGGCGATGCCGAGTAAGAGGGAGGGTATCAATTCTTCGGGTGGAAGGAAACCAACTGTTCTGTAATGCTCCTCACCGCTGGCGTCGAGCACCACGAGAGTTGGGGTCCATTTCACGTTGAAATCCTTTGATAGCGGAACTGCATTGTATGGCACGCGTAAAGGTATGATGTTTTTTGTGATGAATGCTATAACCTTTTTATCGGGATACGTAACCGCATCCATCTGTTGACAGCCAATTCAGCCAGGGTTGAAAAAATCGAGCAGTATTGGTTTATTCTCAGCTTTTGCTTTTTTTAAAGCTGCCTTCATGTTTGTTTCCCATGTAATCGTATTCCCCATAGCACCCTCCTTCTTTTTTTATTGCTTCATTGTAAGTATAGCTATTATTCAGGAAAATGGGAAGGAGGAAGTATAGCGCAGCCGTAATGCTGTTTTCTCTCACTAATTAACCTTAAAATATCGTCTGTCCTGTCTATTTAATCAAAAGAATTCCTCGAAGCTCTGCTTCGGGGTAAGAATCCAGAATTCAGAATCCAGAAGGGGGATTAAAATGTCTTCAAAAAATTCTGACTTCTGACTACTGTATTCTGTATTCCAGATATCTCGCAGCTCTGCTGCGGAGTAGTTCATTAAAATTCCACCGAACACTGTTAAAAAAGGTTTAAATTATTCATTATTTTTTCTATAATGGAAGATAAGATGGAAATTGTAAACCTGATTGAACGGTTTGAACAGAATAAAGATGCTTATAAATCAAGTCAGTATAACGAGACCCAGCTACGGCGGGAGTTTCTTGACCCTTTCTTTGACGCCCTCGGATGGGATGTGGAGAATAAGCATGGCTACGCCGAGGCCTATAAGGATGTAGTTCACGAAGATGCGATAAAGATAGGCGGCGTTACAAAAGCGCCGGATTACAGCTTCCGTATCGGTGGTGCCCGTAAGTTTTTTGTTGAGGCAAAGAAGCCTTCAATTCATATCAAAGAAGATATTGATTCAGCCTTCCAGTTGAGACGTTACGCCTGGTCAGCTAAATTACCCCTTTCCATACTCACCAATTTTGAAGAATTTGCCGTCTATGACTGCCGTATAAAGCCCGACAAAACCGATAAGGCGTCAATCGGGCGCATCCTGTACTTTACCTATGCTGAATATGAAAAACATTGGGTGGAGATTGCATCCATCTTCTCACGTGATGCAGTGCTTAAAGGCTCCTTCGATAAGTATGCCGAGTCAACTAAAACAAAGAAAGGCACTGCGGAAGTGGATACTGCTTTTCTGAAAGAAATTGAATCCTGGCGGGAGATGCTTGCCCACAATCTCGTGCTTCGCAATCCTCAGCTTATCCAGCGCGACCTCAATTTCGCCGTTCAAACAACCATTGACCGTATTATCTTTCTACGTATCTGTGAAGACAGGGGGATCGAGGATTATGGGCGCCTGGTTTCGCTTCAAAACGGCAGTAACGTATATGAAAGACTCTGTCAGTTGTTCCGCCAGGCCGATGAGCGTTACAATTCAGGATTGTTCCATTTCCGGGTGGAAAAAGATCGCCCTGAACCGCCAGATGATTTAACGCTCAATCTCCTCATAGATGATAAGGTCATCAAAGAGATCATTAAAAACCTCTATTACCCTGACAGTCCCTATGAATTTTCAGTCCTTTCGGCAGATATTTTGGGTCAGGTATATGAACAATTCCTCGGCAAAGTGATACATCTTACGGCAGGGCACCGGGCAGTAATTGAAGATAAGCCGGAGGTGAAAAAGGCAGGCGGTGTCTACTATACCCCGCGCTACATCGTAGACTATATTGTGAAAAACACAGTTGGGAAACTTCTCGAAGGCAAAACACCGAAACAGGCGACAAATATAAAGATACTCGACCCTGCCTGCGGCTCAGGCTCTTTCCTCATCGGCGCCTATCAATATCTCCTGGACTGGCACAGGG
>CAIJOT010000023.1 GCA_903822335.1 uncultured delta proteobacterium | reverse complement strand
TCCTTGTCGGAAGGCGAGAAAGTGTCTTTTGATGTTGTAGACGGCCCAAAAGGCCCGAACGCAGCAAATGTAGTAAAACTCTGAGGTATCCGAGCAAGCTCAGGTATCCCTGAGCTTGCTTCCCCTCAGAACATTCCGAAATGTTTTTTTAAAGATAGCTAAAAGCTATAATTATACCTGCTACCCTATTTCTACCTATAAAAAAAGCTGGCATAGAACAGCCCATAATAGCAAAAATTCTTGATAGTTCTCTTTAACCTATAATTGCAGTGTATACTAACAGATAATGGAATACAGCTCCCAAAAGTATGAAAAGATGAAATATTTCGTGGAAACCAAACCAGGATCTAATCGTGGGTTTTTTTATCGCATAAAATATCGCTCCAATAGTGAAAGATATACCTCCTGCAAAAAGATATATAATAGCATTGCGGGGCATGGTTACTAAGAATTCTTTTATTGATACTATTCCGATCCATCCCATGAGAAGGTAAATTATTGTAGAAAAATAGCGTGGTGCCTTTATGTAGAAAAATTTTAAAAAGAACCCTGCAACAACTAATGTCCACTGAATAGCGATAATTAACCATCTCCAATGCCCTGAAAGATAAACATAACAAACTGGTGTATATGTACCTGCAATCATAAAAAATATTGCAATATGGTCCAGTTTTCGCCAGAAAGATTTATCGTTCTCATACTGTTTTGACGCATGATATAAAGAGCTTGCCGAAAATAAAAATATTACAGAAAAACCATATATAGCTGATACGACACAATGGGGTACAGATGCTTTCGCTATATATAGCAAATAAATTGTACCTGCAAGTGCAGTACATACACCGGTAAGGTGTGAGTAAAATGATATCTTTTCTTGACCTCTAACCAACATGCTCACCTACTCTCATCACCATCTATTATAAGCTTACTTAATCCTCCCATATAGCCCTTATAGGAATTATAGCAAAATTTCCTATTCAAAACACATATCATATGCCAGGACTTGGTTCTCTTCGCTCTTTTTTCAACATGCTTTCAACCCATTTGATGCTATCGTAAGCTTTTCTCAGAAATTCTGATGCAGTCTCGCTCTTGGGATCCTTTGGAAATATTTCTAATGTTAAAAACCCATTATATGTTTCCAGCGGAAAGTTGTTTTTCATGATATCCCATTGAATGGTTCCTTCTTTCGGGAGCCAATGTCTATCAAACAAACCATCGTTATCCGAAATGTGGGTTGCAAAAAGCACGTGTCCCCATCGTTTAAGGAGTGATCCTGGTTGATGACTATATAAAAAATCATGGGAACTATCATAGCAGAATCCCAGACAGGGAGAATCAATATTGGAAAAGATAAAATGAATATATGAAGGTTTCTGCGTGTTTTCTATCGCTATTTTGACATTTGAGTCTTCTGCATATTTCACAATGTCTTGAATGATTGCCAAACCATAACGGCTCAGTGGCGGAGGTTGATCTCCTTTACTCTTACTCACGTGTATAACGAGAATGGGTACAAGGTGTTTTTTGCAAAAGGCAATACATGATGAATATTCTTCTTTTATTTCTGCTCTCTTTCGCTCTGATGCTGACCATAGATTGTTGCATGCTCCATCCGGGGCATGTACATATTCAATACATAATCCCTTTGACCTTACCAGTTCAGGCATGAAATCTTTCTGTCCATCCCTGACAAACTCTTCTTCCTCGCCAAGCCCGATAGACGTTACTTCAAATCCGGCATTTTTTATCATTTCGAGCCTCTCATTGAAGGGCATCGGATAACCAAAGTATGAATAGATACCAATATCCCTCATGAATTCAACCCATCTCTCATTATAGATGCTTCACTCACGTATTCCAACTATTTTCACCCGCATCATATTGCAATGACACATTGTGTCAATAGGAATTATTTATTAATGGGTGCGTGGCTGCCGGAGTCTATTCGGTGTCCCCATTCAATTATATTTGACAGCAAAAAGAAATTCCAGTACATTTGTATCATAATAAATCGTAAAAAGGGGAGGACGTTATGAGAAATATTATCTCTGTCTGTATGGTGTTATTTATCGTTTTTGCCGTGGTTCCAAACCTGTATGGAGGTCCTGCCGAACAGCAGATAAACAGCCGCATCCATGAACTGCAGCAGCGGATTGACGATGGTGCGAAGACAGGATCCCTCACCCCAGCCGAAAGCAAGAACCTGCAAATGAGGTTAGACAGAATCCGTGAGCAGGTTGAGAAGGCTCAGACGAAGCGGTACGGACTCAGTGAAGGGGAAGTAAAGTCCATCAATCATCGGCTCGATATTCTCAGCAAGGACACTTACAGGGAAAAGCGTGACATGCAGACGACCCACACGGCCGATCAGATTACCCACAGGATCAACGAAATGCAGAAGAGGATTGACAATGGTTATCGTGATGGTTCTCTCACAGGTTCCGAGTCCAAAAGCCTGCAGGCAAAGCTGGACAACATTCAGAGTCACTTTGAGCGCGCCCAGAAGGGCACCTTAAGTGAACAGGACATCCGGGCGATCAACCACAAACTTGATCTGTTGAACAAGGACATCTATAAAGAAAGGCAGGACCGCCAGCGTGCCCGCTAATTAGCAAGAATAGGACAGCACCACTATTTTAAGGGGTTATGTCATGGTCCCGATGGCGCCATCCACGGTCTTGCCTTTCAGGGATACTTCCCCGAAGATGCCCTCCACGAAAGATGCATCCAGTCGTTCGAAATCTTTTTCCACAGGGGTGATCAAGACGCCTCCCATTTCGACAACAGCGGGGCTCAACACAACCCGGGCATCCCCTTCCCTGAAAAAAACTTCTGGACGGTGTTTTGCGCGGGGAAAGATCAGGAGGTGCCATTTCCCCACATCAAAGAAACCAGCGATATTCATCATGGGTTCATCATCTACTACCGGGGCTTGCGTCTGCCTGTGCGTATCCGCACGCAGACAGGTCGCCCCCTCCGTCAGCCAAGCCGCAGGAGCCACCCCTTCTCGCTCGCAGTGCTCGCTGGACAGATTCCCATGGGCCTGCCCGTGATAATCTGCAAGAAGAGATTTTTTCAGGGCGACAAGAAAACTCTTGAACACATTTGCAACGGCTATCGGGTCATCTCCTTCAAGGATTATGATTTCCCGTCCAAGCGCTCTTGCACGATAGAGGAGAACACCATCAGCCAGTGTAATCATGGTAAGCCTTTTCTCTTCCCGGATCTCTTTCTCGATGGGCATCTGTCCCGATGGGATTACCTGAAAATGAAGGTGATCCGGTGCAGAAGCGCCGCATTTTGATCCGTTGTAAAGGACTGCCCAGCGGTCACCAAAATCAGCCATGAGTTGGAGAAAGGTATTGATATTCTCAGCGATGGTCTGAGAGCGATGGTGTAAGTGGGAGATGGTGAAATGAGAAGAGAAAACAGGTGCCGGATTGCAGAGGATCAGGTATGCTTTTCGGTAGATAATCCCTTTCTGATCTTCAGGGAGATTATTGAGGCACAGGAGACATGGCCGCTCGTTTACATTGTTTTCTCTCACATCGGCCAAGCTGCTCCTGATTCTTCCGGGATTGTACTGGATGCGGACGGAAAATCCCCTGCAGGGAACTTCCCGTTCCCTTACATACTTCAGAGATTCGTAGGCATCCTTCAGCTCCTGCCAGGAATTCTTCTGTTCCGAGAGAAGTTCGAGGCAGAGGTCAGAGAGACTCTTCGATTTTTCTCCTCCGTCGAAGTTGGCATAGGTCTTATTTACGAAAAGGGTTCGAGGGGTCGAGGGTTCAAGGGGTCGAGGGTTCAAGGGGATTTATTCTCCAATGACTTTATGAGTGCTTTGAGCATTCTCTCGACCGCTCTTATTGTGTCGAGGAGCACCCCTAAATTTCTCGGCATCTATGTAACACAAATCTCCGGATAATAATACTTGGGTTTCTAACTCACAGTTTGAGCCATAAGCGATATATAAACAACGAAGGTAATCTGGGGTTGTTTTTCTTCCATATCCCTCTGCAATATTACTCGGGACTGATACTGCTACCCTGCGTAACTGTGATGTAAGACCGTATGCTTCTTCTTTAGGAAACCCCTTTGACGCCTTATAAATGTCTAAACATAGTTGATACGATTTCTGCCAGATCTTTAACTCTTTGTATGTCCTAAGCATTTCACTCGACTCCTTATTCCCTTCATTGTTTTTTCACTTGAATCCTCGACCCCTTTATTCATTTTCTGCCTCGCCCGAATTTCATCGGTTCGCACCGAATCCTTAAAGGCATTGTTTCTGTTTATCTCTTCGATTGTTAGCGCAGCATCCGTATTCCCAGGCCAGCGTCTGCAGAGATACAGGCTCTCATATATCCTCCCTATCCGGTATTCCCTGCAGATTCGAAGCGCTGCTGCGTAATCCTCACCGTAGCTCACATTGAGAAATCCGATGCTACGCATGATAGTGGTGTCGAATGCCCTCGGTGCACCCATACCATTTATGCGCAACGCATTGTTGTGGCCGTTTTCATCGGTCCATTCGCTGTGGTCGATAAGTCCAGGCGGAATCTCCTCCAGACTGAAATTAACGAGGGTATAGGAACCGATCACCATGGCATAGTTACGTTCACGAAGCATGTCAACGATCTTCTGCAGGGTATAGGGATTACTGTAAAGATCATCCGAATCAAGCTGAACGGCATAGCGCCCGCAGGCTTCCGCGTGGAGTGCCTCATTCCAGCAGCCACCGATGCCGAGGTCAGTCCTCTTCGGGACGAAATGGTTCAGGGATGAATATTGCTTTGCCAGATTGGAGAGGATTGCCGTTGTTCCATCTGTTGAGTGATTATCCACAACTATTACATTAAATGGGAAATCCACCTCCTGTAAAAGAGCACTTTTTACAGCATCAACAATGGTACCTTTCCGGTTACGGACAGGAATAACCACAGAGGCTTCAACCGGAAAAGGTTTCTCAATCTCTCCTGCCTTCCTGAGGCGATCAGGCGGAACGTAAGCTCCGATTCTCTTCAGATAGTCTGTGAAGATTGTCTCCATCTCCTTCTGGACGACCTCATTCCGGGGATCCACATAGGCAAAGTGTTTGTCACTGGTGGAAGGCTCAATCGTTTCAATAACAGAATAGAGTGGCTCCTTTATATGATAAATCGGGTGATCGGTGGAGACCTTGAGGCGAAGGTCATAGAGACCAGCGAATCTCACTGGAGGTATTGCCTCGTATTTTTTCAGAGCATCCCGGATGGCATTAGTTGAAAAGAGCATCATGGCGCCAAAATCAAAATCATCCCGGACACTCCCCAACTGGTAATCATTCAGCGGATGAAGAACCCTTCCCTGTTTACTTTCGTCATAGAAATCCGAATAAACAAGGCCTGCTTCCGTGGACTCAGCTGCATTGAGGGTTTTCTCCAGCGCCCCGGGTTCCAATAAAATCCCGTTGTAATTAGGGAGAAAAAGAAGGTACTCCGTCGGGACATCATTTAGAATGAGCCCAAGCGTCTCCTGTGATAAAAGGGAGCCGGTGGAAACAACTCGGCATTTTGGCACATCCAACTGAACCGCTGTCGGGCTTACAATGATGACATCTTCGATAAAGACCAATTCTTTGAAATGATTAAGCATTTTTACGATGTTCGGCCCAGGATTGAAAGAAATGGCTACAGTGACAGATTTCATTCAGCACATAATATCATATTCCTAGCCCATATGTATCGCTTATCATGGGGAAAACTTTGAAAATTATACATTTTTTATTGTCTTTTTATGTCGCACTAAGTATCATTTAGACAAATAGTAAATACGTATATTAATGCTATACGGGACATTTTAAAATATGTACGTCTATTTCATAAAAACTGGTGATGCTATTAAAGTAGGTATTGCAACAGATGTGAATAGTAGAACAATAAGTATTCAAGTTGGAAATCCCCATAAAATTGAATTGTTACATACCATTAGTACGTCAGAGGAGCATGCTCGAAGGATTGAATCTCAAATTCATGAACTTTTTTGTAAAACAAACTTAAATGGTGAGTGGTTTCAAGCTAACCAATTCATGATTGATTTTATTAGTCATATCAAAAATAACGGCTGGGAAGCTCATTCAGAATGGATCGAGACCCAATACCGGAAAGTTTATGGAGACACCTTGGCGGTTTTGAAAGCCAAGATAGAACGCGATATTATAATTGGCAATATGGTTGCACTAGAAAAACTGAAGAGGGATTTGGGGAAATTAGTCAATACAATTTACGCGATTCCGTCTCTCCCCACAAACATGGCGGAAACTGTAAGAAAATGGATTGAAAACAGGAAAGAACCTTTTGTGATAAGAGACGTCCACTCGGAGTTTGGAATATCAACCCATCAAGGCAAACATAACATTGTAGTGATTCTTAGTAATCTTGTTCGCAATGGGACACTTGAACGTTCTGGGAATCCACCTAAATGCATTTACAGGAAGAGCAGTACCGTATAACCATTAAATGCAGCCGACGTCTTACAGTCGCGGCTGATTTTTGTGTTATCCATAGAAGAATGATGAGAAAACCAGGACTTGACTATTATTCCCAAATATTTCGGTTGCTCGATAGAGCCTTCGCGCCGAGCGGATATGAGTCAATCCTCGTAAAGAACCTTCGCGACAACCTCAAGATATCTTTTGACTTCTATATTGAGGAACAAGGCCGGGTGCTCGCATATGTCTGCTACACTACTGCATACGACACAGAGAGAACAAAAATAGGCTATCATCTTGCACCCGTTGCAGTGTTGCCGGAAAAACAGGGACAAGGGTTTGGACATAAAATCCTATCAGAATCATTAAAGACAATAGGAAACAGTCTTCCGGTCTACGTCCTTGGAGACCCGAACTATTATTCGAGATTCGGATTCAAGAAAGACAGGACCCAAAAATGCAGCTTTGCTCCTTCCGGGGACCATTTTATGGTAATCAGTCGTGGCGGTCCCTTACCGGCACGTGACGTGGGATATGAAGAGGAATTCATGGGATAACCAGGTTGTTCAGCCAATCGCGTACCTCCCCCGTTAAAGTAGACACCCTCGACTAACGATACGGAGGGAGTGTATAATGGGAAAAGGAAAAATGAGAAGACTCAATCGATATAGTAATGAGTTCAAAATCACCGCAATAAAGCTTGCAGGTATGCCGGGGGTGCTTATTCAGGATGTGGCTAAAATCCTCGATATCCATCCCTTTATGCTCTCACGGTGGAAGAAAGAGTACCGGGAAGGGAAGAGTGAATATCGCAAGGATGACTTCATAGGCTACTTCGTACGGAACGCAGTTGTCGTGACCCTGGCCGATGTGTCAAAGGTTGAAGAAGTCATAACCCAGACATTACAGGCGGGGGTCAACTACATACATGGAATAGATTTCCAGACAACGGAATTACGAAAATATCGCGAGCAAGCACGAGAACTTGCCCTGAAGGCCGCAAAGGAAAAAGCAGACAAGATGGCCACTGTCCTTGGCGAATCCGTGGGCAAACCAATCCAGATCAACGAGCTTTCCGGCGGCTCACCGTGGTGGTATTGGTCAAGTTGGTCACGCTGGGGCTGGGGGCGTTCTCAAGGTATGTCCCAGTACAATGTGCAAGCTGATCGAGACGGTTCTGGAGAGATAACGGATTCTATCGCCTTGGGGAAGTTGACCATCAAAGCCAATGTGAGCGTTACATTTGAACTGAAGAAATGATCGTCGAACAATAGCTGGAAATGTGGTGTTAGCCCGAAGATGGTATGAAAATGAGATCAAAGATGATCGTCATACTCGAGGATGATGGCAGGCGTGCTGAAGCAATGCGTCGTCAGATTCTGGGGATAGCGTCACAGTCTACAATGGTCTTCTTTGAAAATGCTCCCGACATGGTTGATTGGCTACAAGACAATCTCGGTTCAGTAGACCTCCTGTGCCTTGACCACGATCTTGGCCCCAATCGGGATCGCAATGGCGAGGTGTTTGACCCAGGTGTGGGTAGAGATGTCGTCGACTATCTTGCCACACAGGATCCGTGCTGTCCTGTGCTCATTCATTCTTCGAATGATCCCGCTGCTCAAGGTATGCATTTTGCCCTCAAAGAGGCTGGTTGGCACAATGAGCGTGTTGTACCATATGACGATTTGGCCTGGATAGAGGTAGTTTGGTTGCCAGCAGTCACCCGGATACTGGGTTATGAACAACAGGGCTAACAAATTGTTGCGGGAGACGCCGTAAAAGCGGTGCCTCTGAGCCCCAGCCAATAACATATTCCAACGCCAATCAACAAAACTTCACTAATGCATGTGTAAGTCGCAACTCTCCAATTGACAGCACCTTCGAAAAAGTAATAACTTAAAACATTTGGAAGGAATCCATTAAAATGAATGGAGAGAACAAACACCCGGACTCTCGAACCCCTGGCCAAAAACTGCAACAACGCCTTAGCAGGGTAGGCAGTGCAGGCCTTAACTCCCCGACTTCTGAACTTCGTGAACCCACTATCTCCGTTGGCATCATGGATCACATGACCGAGGTTACCGGACGTATGGAGGGGAATTTTTACGGGGATGGGTTCGGGCCCATGTCAGGCAGGTTTTCAGCAAAAGCGACGTCCGGGATGGTCGTGCTTACCGATGAACACAACCATGAAATCTCCCGTGCCCCCTTGATCAGACTTACAGCCAATAAAGATTCGACCTTTTCACTCTTTCATGTGATTGTCGGAAAACACTTTCACTGGGAGAGGAGAGAAGACCAGACCTTTCAGGGAGACTTGATTCTCCTACCACGCAAGGACGGAACAACCACTGCTATCAATGAAATCGGCCTTGAGGATTATCTGAAAAGCGTGATCTCCTCGGAGATGAGTGGTGACGCTCCCATAGAATTTCTGATGGCCCATGCAACACTCTCACGAAGCTGGCTTCTTAAGGCGCTGGATCGCAAAAAGCAAACAGAAGAAACCTCCACATCGGCGGGGAAGATCGCTGAAAAAAAAGGTGAAGTTGTACGCTGGTATGAACAGGAGGACCATGACCTCTTTGATGTCTGTGCCGATGACCACTG
>CAIJOT010000022.1 GCA_903822335.1 uncultured delta proteobacterium | reverse complement strand
GCATGAATATATCCTCCTTTTACTTTCCCGTCCTATTCCTCTGGCCGGGCCGTTAGGAATAAAATAGGCGGCCACAAAGGCTCCAACAAGAATGAGAAACTTATATCTGTCTTTCATGATTGCCCCGCGGGTCCATACCCCGAAGCTTGCTTAGAGATGGTTGCCCCGCAACTTACTGCGGGGTGATTCATTTCATGTTGTTGTCTCGCCTTTTATATCCCGTGGCTTGCCGCCGGGTAGTTCATTTCCTCCTTGTGCCCTTTTGCAATTCTTACATACCGTGTCCCCATTGACAGACCCTTCTGCCTTGCGCTTCAAGAAATCACCGAGCCTCTTTCTGTCCTCTTCCAGAAACTCAACGGGTATCCTCTCGAAGACCGAAAGGAGCAGTAACCTCTTAAACATATCAGAATCGTCTATCCGGTAGCGCATCCATTTGCCATCACGCCTGTCTTTCAGGAGGTTTGCCTTTTTGAGCACCCCAAGATGGAAAGAGACCTTGGGTTGAATCATCTCGAGGGCAGCAACAATATCACATACACAGAGCTCCCCATGTTCGAGAAGTTTAATAATTCTAAGCCTCGTCTTATCAGACAAAGCCTTAAAGATATTAAGTAAATCTTTCATCGTATGCATGCCTCCTCAAATGGTTCACCTGCATCCACATCTATATCCCTCGATTGCTCCTCTTACGATAGCTTCAACGAGTATTTTTTCTGGCAAGGCGTCATAAAGCTTTCCTTGTTTTATGTCCGTCCACACACCGGCACAACACATCACCTATAAATCCTTTTTTATGAACATGAATAACTACTATAATGATATTAAACATAATTTAAAGACTATACAATCAGATATATAAAAATATATTTATACAACAAATATATGTTTCTTTTCTTTTGTTGTCAATTGTTTTGTGTTCAGCAATATGAGAATTTTGATGATGTCTGCTGTCTTGATGTTCATTTATGGGAATTTACTTGATTATTTGCGAAAAAATTATACAATAATAGCTTATGGATAAAAACGCATTAAAAACACTTTCAAAAGAGTTTTACAGGTATTTAGATGTCGAAAAGGGCGCACCCTTTAATACGAAAAGGGCATATAAGGGCGACATAGAGGATTTTGTAGATTTTATTGAGAAAGGCTCTTATGACATAGTGGACCACCATGCAATAAGGGCATATATCGTAAGTATTTATAAGGATTTCAAAAAATCTTCTTTATCGAGAAAGGTATCCTCAATAAAGGTGTTTTTTAAATTCTTGAAAAGAAAAGGATATATAGAGGAAAATACTGCTCTGGTCATAAGAAACCCAACAATAGAAAAACATCTTCCTAAGTTCTATACGATAGACGAGATGTTTCACTTCCTTGACTTCCTCCCGAAAGAAGGCTGGTTGAATATGAGGAATCTTGCAATCTTCGAGCTTATGTATTCCACTGGTATGAGGGCACAGGAGGTGCTTAATATCAACATAGATGACCTGCACATGGAAGGGATGTGGGTCAAGGTCAGAGGCAAAGGTGGTAAAGAGAGGATACTGCCCTTCGGGGAAAAGGCACAACATGCCCTGAAGGCGTATCTTGATATTGTGAAAAATAGAGGCTCATATTCGGCCAAAAACGCACTTTTTATAAGTATCCGGGGTGATAGACTGTCATACAGGGGTCTCCTGAAAATCATGAAAAAGCATCAATTGAAAGCAAACCTTTTTAAAAACCTTGCACTTCATGGAATACGTCACTCTTTTGCCACGCACATGCTCGATAGCGGGGCTGATCTGAGAAGCATCCAGGAGTTGCTTGGCCATTCAAAGCTTTCTACAACCCAGAAATATACACATGTCTCCATGGATAAACTGATGGAGACATATGATAAATCCCATCCAAGAAGGTAAAATGGAAGCAACAACAATATTATGCGTGAGACATAAAGGAAAGGTTGCTATTGCTGGCGATGGACAAGTCACACTTGATACAACGGTGATGAAACACACGGCAAGGAAGGTAAGAAAGCTCTATCAGGAAAGATGCCTTGCAGGATTTGCAGGTGCAACTGCTGATGCTTTTACACTTTTCGAGAGATTTGAAAAAAAATTAGAACAGTACAATGGAAATATAACAAGGGCATCTGTTGAGCTGGCAAAAGACTGGAGAACAGATAGATCATTAAGACAGCTTCAGGCATTGCTCATAGTTGCAGATATAGAGCATACCCTGATACTCTCTGGAACCGGGGATGTAATAGAACCAGATGATGGCGTAGCAGCTATAGGTTCAGGCGGGGCCTATGCAAAAGCAGCAGCAAAAGCACTTATAAAGTATACCGACCTGCCTGCCGTGGATATTGCAAGGGAATCAATGCTGATTGCTGCTGAGATTTGTATATACACAAACGATAAGATCGTTATTGAGGAGCTCTAAATGAAAACCCTGACTCCAAAAGAAATTATGGAAGAGCTGGACCGGTTTATAATCGGACAGAATAAAGCAAAAAAAGCAGTTTCCATCGCCTTGAGGAACAGGTGGAGAAGGCAGATGATACCAAAAGAACTCAGAGATGAGGTAGCCCCAAAGAATATCATCATGATAGGTCCAACAGGGGTGGGTAAAACAGAGATAGCAAGACGTCTTGCTAAACTCGCAAATTCACCTTTTTTGAAGATTGAAGCAACGAAATTCACAGAAGTGGGTTATGTTGGGAGAGATGTTGAGTCTATGATAAGAGACCTGACTGAACTTTCCGTGAATATGGTGAAAAAGGAAGAGCAGGAAAAGGTCATAGAAAAGGCAACAATTATGGCGGAAGAGAGGGTGCTTGATTTACTATTGCCACAGAAAAAAACTACTGGTACTCAAGATGGAGAGGAATCAAACGAGCTTTCAAGGGAAAAGTTTAGAACCCTATTTAAATCAGGCAAACTGAATGACAAATTTTTAGATATTGAGGTGTCTGACAGGACATTGCCTATTATAGAGATATTTTCAGCATCAGGTCTTGAAGAAATGGACATGCAGATAAGGGATATGTTTGGAAATATGCTACCCAAAAAAACAAAGAAAAGGAAGCTGAAGGTAAAAGAGGCATATGAACATCTCATACAGGAAGAGTCAAAAAAACTTATCGATATGGATAAGGTGATAAAAGATGCAATTGAGAGAATTGAACAATCAGGCATTATATTTTTTGATGAGCTTGATAAGATTGCAAGCCGTGACCACACCCATGGTCCAGATGTATCAAGGGAAGGGGTTCAAAGGGATATTCTGCCGATAGTTGAGGGAACAACGGTAACTACAAAATATGGAATGGTAAAGACAGACCATATACTGTTTATTGCAGCAGGTGCATTCCATATGTCAAAACCTTCTGACCTGATACCAGAGTTACAGGGCAGATTTCCTATCAGGGTTGAACTCGACGCCCTGACAAAGGAGGATTTTTTCAGGATTATCACAGAGCCTGAAAATGCCCTCATTAAACAGTACAAGGCCCTTTTAAAAACAGAGGACGTAGAGCTTGAATTTGAAAGGGAAGCTATTGAGGAGATCACCGAGATAGCCCAGAAAATCAACGAAATGACAGAGAATATAGGGGCAAGACGTCTCTACACGGTGATGGAAAAATTACTCGAAGATATATCCTTTTCCGCACCTGATTTGAAAGAAAAAAAGATTTCCATAACAAAAGCTTATGTGAGAGAAAAATTGGGAGAATTTTTAGAGAAAGACGACTTAAGCAGGTATATACTTTAAAGGCAGTGAACAGTGAATAGTTGGTAGTGATTAGTGAAAAAACTATCAACGAACTAACGGTGAACGGAGTCTAAATTATGAGTGAAAAAATAAAAATCCTTCTTGAAGCACTTCCCTATATCAAAACCTTTTCAGGCTCAACGTTTGTCATTAAATACGGCGGAGCTGCCATGGAGGAAGAGGGCCTAAAGAAAGAATTTGCAAAAGATATGGTACTTTTGAAATACGTGGGTATCAATCCTGTCATTGTCCATGGAGGCGGGCCAAAAATAGGAAAATTTCTCAACGAATTACAAATACCAACAAGGTTTGTAGATGGGTTGAGGGTCACAGACGAAAAGACACTTGAAGTTGTAGAGATGGTGCTCTGTGGTCATATCAACAAGGAAATAGTAAAGAACATAAACGACATGGGAGGACAAGCTATTGGTCTTTCCGGGAAGGACGGGAGGCTGTTGACAGCAAAAAAGATTGAGAACAAAGATTTAGGATTTGTAGGAGAGGTTACGAATGTTGATGTTGCAATAATTAAGGATATCAACGGACATGGATACATTCCGGTTATTGCTCCCCTTGCAGATGGTATTGATGGCAATTCATACAATATCAACGCAGATGCAGCAGCAGGAAGCATTGCAAAGGCTTTATCCGCTGAAAAACTTATACTGCTCACAGATGTAGAAGGTGTTCTTGATAAAGATGGGAGGCTCTTTTCCACATTAAAGAAGGTGGAAGTCGAGAAACTCATAAAGAATAAGACCATTTCCGGGGGTATGATCCCTAAGGTGAGCTGTTGCCTTGATGCCCTTCATGGTGGTGTGAAAGAAACCCACATCGTTGATGGAAGGATTCCCCATGCTATCCTTCTTGAGATTTTTACAGAT
>CAIJOT010000021.1 GCA_903822335.1 uncultured delta proteobacterium | reverse complement strand
TTGAACCAATGACGTGACCCCCGACGAGTTCTGTCAGTATCCGTGTCTTGAGGGCGTCAACGATGGAAGAGAGTTCAGGATTTACAACAAGGATAACCTCATCGGCAACGGCAAGGGGAATAATACCATCCTTGCTGATCCCGGCAGGGGCGTCAATCAACAAAAAGTCGCAGCGTTTGACAATCTCGTTCATGACGTCGCGGATCTTTTCCGGATCTGCGGCCTGGAATCCCTGGAGGGAGATACCCGCTGGAATCACTTTAAGTCCTGCCGGGCACTCGTAAATAGCATCATTGACATTTGCCTTACCAGCAAGAACTTCATGGAGGGTGACCGGCGCATCCTGCAGGCCGAGAAGCAGGCCAACATTTGCCATACCGATATCAGCATCCATAAGAAAGGTATCTTTTCCGAGTTGGGCAAGCATCGTTCCGAGATTAACAGAAACGGTTGTCTTTCCAGTCCCACCTTTTCCGGATGCGATTGTGTAAACCTTAACCATTGAACACCCTGTTGTGTGAATATTTCTATTTAATTTATATAAGATTACCCAATTTTTCTGATTATTGAACTATGCCCACCAGTTTAATATTGCTTGTGTATCTGTTGCAATTCTCTTTGAAATATCCTCCGACACCGGATTTTGTGTCCGGATTACCCCAACAAGGGTGGAACCTTTGTGAGTCAGGCCGGATACTATGACAAGCGGGGTCGTTAAAGGTGGATCATGGCTGACCATTTTACTATAGGTTGCTGCATCGGTTGGGCTATCCTCCCCCCCGGAAGAAGCAAAAATAAGCCCGTCAGATGTAGCGATGGTAAATGTGCCAAGGGAATATTTTTCGACAAGTGCTAAAAGACTCTGGGTAATATCAGTTCTGCCATAAAGGATTTCAATCTCTTTTAATGCAGGGGCAGCGTTTTTCTGTACCGTGCGGGACTGTAATGCAGGCAGCATCCTTTTTATCAGTCTTATTTCATATTGATAATCCAGGTGTTGAAGAGGAAAGTCAGCGATTTTATTTCTCCCTTTAAGAAATTGTTTTTTTTTAAGGATTTTGTTATTTATCAGCGCTGCAGCTACTATAATCACAACAGCAAGAAGGCCCACTATAATAAACGGTATTATACTATCTGACCCGGGCTGCAGTAAAATGACCATAAATACTATCCTTTTGCTTTTCCTTTTTAGTCCTCTTCCAGATGTTCAAGATGAAGTTGTTTGATTAAAGTCTTACATTCGCCGCGGATTTTATTGGTGATGGTATCCACATCCATGGTTTCAAAGGTTTCGATATCTTTTTCAAAGCTGCTGGAATCTGAATCTGCTTGAAGAAGGGCCGTATCTTCAGATTTCTTCTCCTCCGATATTTTTGTATAAATCTGTGATTTTTGCTGGACTGCCGCTAATGGTTTTTGAGCTGCTTTTTTTAGATGTGTATCACTTATTATCTTCGGTAGTTCCGAATCACGCACTGGTTCAACCTTAACTGGCCTATTTGCTGTAGTTGCTTCTGATATACCTGGTTTCTGGTGGCTTATGCTCGTCGCCATCAGTGTTTGTTTCGGAACATTCAAGGGGGATTTTTTTATCGAATGCTGGTTGGGTGCAGGGATTTCAGGGTGGGGAGTATTTTCTGCTTTCCCTCCTTTAACGATCAGGCAGGTTTTGTTGAATTCAAGTGAGAGCTGAATCTGTGCTTCATTAAGAGTAGACAGGGAAGCATCCACTTTCTCCCCAATAATTTTCTGAAGTTCATCCCACGCAGCATCGCTGAGGATTTCCTTGTACTGCGCAAGGATACGTTTACCGGATTTAAAGACAATTGTCCCGTTAAAGAGCCCAAAAGAGATAGTGCAGATCCCGGTAAATTTCATATCATGAAGTTCGGCAAGAAGGTCCCCAACCTTTGTGCTCCTTTTAATATTGAGGAATGTACCCCTCGGGAGTTGCATTATGTTGTATTGTTATGATATCCTACAATATAGTTTCCTTTTTTATTGGTTGATAGGTAGTGAACGATTATGAAATACTCTGATAATCAAGGAAAGCGGTTGAGTTAGCATTCAATGAGATAGGAAGAAATCGTTATTTTTTCATTTTTATGTGATTACTCCATTTTCATTCACGAAGAAAAAGAAAGACTAACCTTTTAATAGAAAAAAAACAAGAGAGAATCATTTATCTGAGGGAAAGTGAATGCTGAAGCCGTTATTAGAGGAATTTCTTAAAATCGAAGGGGTATCAGCTGCGGTTGTGATAGGAAGAGATGGATTTGTAATTGAAAGTGCAGTTTCCGGTAAAGTGGATATCGAAGCACTAGGTGCTATGGCTTCAACTGGTCTTGGAACC
>CAIJOT010000020.1 GCA_903822335.1 uncultured delta proteobacterium | reverse complement strand
TTCACTTCGATTATTGTGGTAGACTTTTTCTGCATCTTTTTGTTCCTCCTTTTGCATAAAGTCAATTGTATGTGGACTCTTGATTCTACTGCAAAAGGAGGATGTTTATTTAGGATTAATTGAGGGTAAATGCATTATTTGCGTTAAAGTATAGGCTGCGTTTTCTCACCACGGAGCACCAGCCCGAGAACGCAATACAATTCCTACAAGTAAACAAAAAGATATTTCCTGGGAACTTTTTAGAAACCTCCTTTGTCTAATCAAATAGAAGTTAATTACAAAAGGTCAAAGGAGGTTAATTATGAAACGAGTCACAAGGTTGTTTACGATGCTCGTCACGGTATTATCGATTCTATTCGGAACCATTTTCGATACTACAGCTTACTGCCAGCCAAAAGAGTTCGACGACAAGACCCTGTCCCCCTATTTTCTTATAAAAAGTGATGACCCTCAAGTCGATCAACTCCCTTTAAAATCTACTTCCGCTCTCGTCAACATTTCAGGGGTGATAGCCGACGTCCAGGTTACTCAAGTCTACAAAAACGAGGGGAATAAACCGCTGGAAGCAATCTACGTTTTTCCTGCTTCAACGAAGGCGGCGGTATACGGGATGAAGATGGTTATTGGCAAAAGGGTGATAAACGCCAAAATCAGCAAACGGGAAGATGCGCGGCGTGAGTACGAAAAAGCACGGAGTGAAGGGAAAAGCGCCTCTCTTTTAGAGCAGCAGAGACCAAACGTCTTTCAGATGAATGTGGCAAACATAATGCCTGGAGATGAGATAAGGGTTGAACTCAAATATACTGAATTACTGGTGCCTACTGACAGGATATACGAATTTATTTACCCTACCGTTGTCGGTCCCCGTTACTCCAATCAGTTGGCAGAAACAGCACCTCCTGCAGAACATTGGGTACAGAACCCATATCTCCACCAGTGTGAAAAACCAGATTATACTTTCGATATTGTCATTACCGTTGCGGCAGGACTGCCGATAAAGGAGCTCTCCTGCACATCCCACACAGTGAAGACAATCTATAGCAGCCCATCCACTGCCAAAGTCACGCTCGATAAATCTGAAGAATACGGCGGTAATCGCGACTACATTCTGCACTACCGACTCGATGGAGACAGGATACAGTCAGGGCTCCTTCTGTATGAGGGTGAGAAGGAAAAAATTTTTCTCCTTATGATGCAGCCTCCCAAAAGGGTTACGAACGCTCAAATCCCTGGCCGCGAATATATCTTTATTGTTGATGTTTCAGGCTCAATGTATGGGTTCCCGCTGGAAATATCGAAAAAACTCTTAAAAAACCTTATAGGTAATCTTCGCCCGAGCGACACGTTTAATGTTCTTCTCTTCTCTGGCGGATCCTCGGTAATGTCAGAACAATCCCTGCCGGCAACTTCAGAAAACATCAATAAGGCAATCAACCTCATTGACCGTCAGAAGGGCGGCGGAGGGACAGAACTGCTGCCGGCGCTTAAGCGGGCGCTCAAACTCACAAGGCCAGAAGGCTATTCGCGCACAATCGTCATCGCAACAGATGGGTATGTGACCGTTGAGGAAGAAGTCTTTGATTTGATGAGGAATAACCTCGGTGATGCCAATATGTTCGCCTTCGGAATTGGTACAAGTGTCAATCACCACATCATCGAAGGGATGGCACACGTCGGTATGGGAGAACCTTTTGTCATTACCAAACCCGAAGATGCACCTTCAAAGGCGGAGCGTTTCCGTACAATGATTCAGTCTCCCGTATTAACCCGTGTGAAGGCAAACTTCAATGGTTTCACCACCTATGATGTTGAACCACTCAGTATCCCTGATGTCATGGCTGAACGTCCTGTCATTGTCTTCGGAAAATGGCGAGGTAAGCCCCAGGGAAAAATAACGCTGAGCGGCATTTCTGGTAACGGTGAATACACCAACACCATTGATGTATCGAGTGTGAAACCGTTAAAAACGAACTCGGCCCTCAAGTACCTCTGGGCACGTTACCGGATAACATTGCTCTCCGATTACAACAAACTCCGTTCTGATGATAAACGTATTAAAGAGGTAACTGAGTTGGGACTCACATACAACCTTTTGACCGCATATACCTCCTTCGTTGCCGTGGACACAGAGGTACGCAACAAAGATGGACAGCTCACGACTGTTAAACAGCCACTTCCATTACCCCAGGGCGTTTCAGACTATGCGGTGGGCGGCACGGCAAAAAGCTATGCATCTGCCCCCTTCATGGCGAAGCTGGCAGCTCCCGCAGAATATGAGAGAAAGGCCCTTCGCGAGCAATCCGCAGTAAAAGATGAAGACAAGAGAAAGACAGCAGTAAGTATTGGGGACGTAACTGTATCAGAAGGACTATCAAAAGAGGTGGTTCTCAAAATTGCGCAGAACAGTTTACATGAGGTTGAAAAGTGTTACGCAGGAGGTGGTCTGCGAGGGAAGTTTGTTGTCCGACTGACCATTGGTGCAGGTGGTAAGGTAAGGGACATCAAGGTTGTTTCGAATGCCTTGAACAACAGAAATACCGGGCAGTACATTGTCGAGCAGTTGAAAAAATGGCAGTTTCCTGCAGTACCAGATGGAAGTGAAGTAAAAGCAACTATTTCTCTTGTATTCGGGTCATAGCATACCGATGTTCCGGTTGAGGCTCATTGTTTGTGTAAGTCCTGCCTCAACCGGATCATCTATCCAGTTTGCACAGCAAGCGAGAGGGAGAGGCTCCACAAGCTTTGCTTGGGGAGGGGGCGACGCAAGCCCCGGTAATAGAAATTGCAAATCAACGATAACCGCTGATATTAGACTATCCGCAAACAGCGAAAAATCATTTCACAACTTATTGAAATTGTAATATTGGTCTTATGAT
>CAIJOT010000019.1 GCA_903822335.1 uncultured delta proteobacterium | reverse complement strand
TTCACTTCGATTATTGTGGTAGACTTTTTCTGCATCTTTTTGTTCCTCCTTTTGCATAAAGTCAATTGTATGTGGACTCTTGATTCTACTGCAAAAGGAGGATGTTTATTTAGGATTAATTGAGGGTAAATGCATTATTTGGGTTAACAAGGGCAGCGTCGGGTATAGAACATTTTGATGATCTTATGGAACGCGCTGTGTCACTTGCCCCTGAGCATCATCTCGTATCCATAGAGGATGTAGGCGCCTTCGCTGCCTTCCTCGTAAGCGACGGGGCAAAAAGTATCACTGGTGGAATTCATTACGTTGACGGAGGGTACCATATCGTCGCATAATGAGGACGTATGTGCCGGATTTTCAGTTAAGATCTGGCAAGCATAATCCGTGCGTCCGCTACCACACACCGGGAGTTGTTGCAGATAACGGGGTTGAGATCCATTGAGTCAACCTCTTTCCCGAATTCCATGACAAGACTTGAAAATCTGAGGAGCATCCTTTTAAGCTCATCAATGTTCACCCCGTCGGATCCCCTGTACCCTTCAAGGAGTGGTCGTCCTTTGAGGGATATCAGCATGGACTCCGCATCCTGCTCGCGAAGTGGCGCCATGCGGAGCGCTACGTCCTTGTATATCTCGACAGCCGTACCGCCCATACCAAGAAGAATGACGGGTCCGAACTGTTTATCCATCTTCATCCCCACGATCAGTTCGACGCCTGAAACCGCCTCTTCGACAATGATGCCTTGAAATCCCCTGATTTTTCCCATCTCCGCGAAGACTTCTCCAAGTTTTATATCGCCCGGCACACCCAGGACGACCCCTGAGACGTCTGATTTATGGATCGCCTCAGGTGAGACCACTTTTACCACGACAGGGTACCTGATCTCGTTGGCAAACCGGATCGCTTCCGTAACATCCCCCGTTGAGACGAAGCGCGGCACATCCATCCCTGCAAGACGGAGTAGATCTTTTGCCTGGGGCTCCATCACCCAGCCCAGTTTCTTTGCCTCAGAAAATGTCTCCTGGATCTTTTCTCTCAGTATGGCCTGTACCTCCTCATGGCCTCAGCCATGTGCACTGCATCTTCTACGGAATCGGCGACGGGAACGTTATTCAGCATGAAACCTTCGACAAGCATCTTGTACTTATCCACATGGGGTACGTAAGCAATGATAGGTTTTCCCTCTTGGTGGTATAGAAGACTTAATTTCGTCCCCAGATCCATCGTCACCCGGGGCAGATAAGGGAGGAGTAGTACGATGATACACTCAATGCCCTCGTTTTTGCTCAGTAAGCGTACAACTGCTATGAAATCGTCGTCAGTTGCGCTGCCGGTAAGGTCAATAGGGTTGGCGAAGGAGGCGATCTCCTGAATGGTCGGCGACACAAGGCTGCGAAGCTCTGCCTGTTCTGGCTGGCTCAAAGCAGGGACCGAAAGCCCATGGGAAAGGCAGGCATCCGTTGCCAAAGCGCCGTGGCCCCCGCTGCCGGTAATAATTGCGATTTTTCCGCGAATTGACTTCCGGTAGCAGCTTAAGGCTTCTGCGAAGGCGACGATCTCGAACTCATCTTTTGCTTCTACCACTCCATACTGTGCCACGACAGAAGAAAAGACCTCATAATCGCCGGCTATGGAAGCTGTATGGCTTTTCACGGCCGTCGTTCCTCCCGGGGTTTTGCCGGATTTCAGGACGATCACAGGTTTCCCGCATTCTGACGCGGCAAGCACAAACTCCCGTCCCCCGTCTTCATCAAACCCCTCCAGATAAAAGGTGATCACGTCTGTTTCGGGATCCTCCTTGAAATACCTGAGCATGTCCAGTTCCTTGATCAGTGCTTTGTTGCCTATGCTCACTGCCAGAGATACGCCAACACCTTCGGCGGCACATTTGACCATATGATCAACGAGAATGCCTCCGCTCTGACTCACCATGGCAACCTTTCCCCGGTCGGGTATCACCAATCTCTCGCCGGGTATGAAGAAGGTATCCATACGGGCAGGAGCAAATATTCCAAGGCAATTAGGCCCTATGAAGGGGAAATCTGACTCTTTTGCCATTGCGACCAGCCTGTTCTGCAAGTCTATAAGCCCTGTTTCGGCAAACCCGCCCGAAACAATTACAGCGCCCCCCGTACCGGCCTCGATGCAGTCAGCAATCACTGAGGGGACGGTTTCTGCCTTCGTGGCAATAACTACCAGGTCTATCTTTGCCGGAACATCCTGAATCTTCCTGTATACCGTTTCTCCGCGGATAGCACCACCTTTTCCATTCACTGCAAAAACTGGGATGGGGTAACGAAGACGGTTCTTGTTGTACACAACATTAGCCGGATGGGATTCGTTGTTGAGCGAGACACCTACCACTGCCATTGTCTCGGGTTTGAATAGCCTTTTGAGATTCATCGAACCTCCTTTACCGTCACAGAGTCTCCCCCTTTATTTTTCGGATTCAATGCACTATGAAATCTGGCATGGTCAACCCTTTGTCTTCTTCGCACCGTGATTAGAGGAAATTGTAACCCTTTGAAACAGAGAATACAAATATTTTTAGATAAGCAGATGGACGTTCCTAAGAAAGTAAACAACTTTTGGGAAGCAATAATTCGTTTAAGAACAATCCAGCCGACCACTCACGGCATCGGCTGATTTCAGGTGTTACTCTATTACCGGGGCTTGCGTCGCCCCCTCCCCAAGCAAAGCTTGCAAAGCCTCCCCTTCTCGCTCGCTGTGCAAGCTGGGTAGATTCCAACACCCGTGTAGTAACGACAAGTGTACCCGTTAATCGGAAATCCTCAATCTCTGGTGTTGACTAATTTCAATAATTTGTATGTGTATTTGCCAATTTTCAATAGTAGACCATGAAAAAAATTATAGGAGCAAAATCTATTTGGTACTTCCTGTTATCAATAAATCTTCAACCTCGACGAATATACGGCATACCAATTCGTAATCATTGATGTTATTCCCTCAGAAAATATGATATAAATGAATAGTTATGTGAAGGTTTGGGGCCAATGGATACATGGTTGAAATATTGTGGCACCGCCGGGAAACCAGGCGATTAAATGAGAAAACAAATCAAAAGAGAGGGAGAACATAGATCATGAAAAAGACATTAGGAACGATGGTAGCGATAATTGTGGTGGCTATTTTAATAGGAACTTTTATTACGGCGAAGTATGCCACGGCAGGGGAGATTGGCAAGGCCAGCCGTTTCATCGCCTATAATAACGGGACAGTCTTGGATACAAAGACGAACCTGATGTGGGCGGCAAAGGACAATGGGAGCGATATTGACTGGGCGAAAGCCAAGTCCTATTGCAAGAATTACCGCGAGAGCGGCTATACGGACTGGCGGCTACCGACGCAGGATGAACTGGAGGGGCTTTATGATGAGAATAAATCCCGTCCAGCAGCATGCAATCGTGACTATAATAATCATGTCGCAACGGAGTTGATTGATATTACCTGTTTCGCACCCTGGGCATCTGAGACGCGCGGTTCCGATGCTGCCTTCTTCAATTTCGACGGTGGCGATCGGTACTGGAATCCCCAGTCAAACGACAGCTTCTACCGGGCACTCCCGGTGCGTTCTGCCAAATAGATTGGTCATTTGATTCTTTGATCATTTTCTTTTATCGGGTACAGGGCGGCACGGTAGTGGGGTGCCCAGTCCCGTGGCGAGATTAGCCATTTGCTTCTTCCTGAAAGCGAGCTTTTACTGCTTCCCTCTGACATACAATACTTCAAGCGGTAATGGTTGATGCTATAAATTTTTATTGACATTTATTGAGTACAATACCACAATAGAATAAGCATGTTACATAAAGAGGAGAAAAGAGGGAGACAGCAGAGGAGTTATTGAATAACTGAAGGATGTCCCTACTATCTATCTTGATGCCATAGGCACCCACACACCCAAATAAGCAAAGCGCCGCCCCTGCAACGTCCCTCACTTCTTTTCCGCCAGCACTCATATCAGTAAGTAAATGCAGTACTGATTGAGACTTTATTTTTGAATAAACTGCGCTATACTTAGAGAGTGAGGAGCTATTTAAGGGGTGGTGATGAGACGAAAGCGTTACATACCGCAAAAAAAATGGCCATTAAAGAAGGAGAGCAGTAAGACGATCGATGAGATTGTAAGAGAGTTAAAAAAGGTTAGTGCGCTGCAAAATGATTACAGAGAACAATCCCTGAAGATTCATGGCCTTATCTGTGCGAAATGCGCACGGGAGTTTGACCATAAAGACAGGCATCTCCTCACTGTCCACCATAAGGACGGTAATCACAGAAACAATCCACCAGACGGCTCAAACTGGGAAAACCTCTGTGTTTACTGTCATGATGATGAACACACCAGGGGGTTGCTCGGCGATTATTTCAGCGAGGGTAAGTATCCTTAACATTAAAGGACTGGCACGAGGCAAGGGGAGACTGTGGGGACGTTGTTGCAAACGTTGCGTTGCCACCTACAAAAACCTTTTTCCCGGTAATCTTCACTTGTCGCCACTCGGGTACCCCCATGAAGTTATTACGTATAGGTAGGTGTAAGCAAGCACTCGATGTCTTCCTTCCTGTATCTCATATTGGCATCCTGACAGAGTTTCTGTTTGACAAAAAACGTTCATAAGAATAGGATTTGAAAAATTGTAGCTTGTAGCATATTAATTGTTAGGCATGAAGATTAGTAGAAGATAGAGATGATAAGGAGAGGTGACATGGACAATCAGACAACAACTCATTGGAAACATTGGATTCCGGTGCTTGAGAACGAGCTCGCCGTAGAGATGCAGAAGGCGCCTTCACCCTCTGAAGTGCATGCCAAGGATCATATTCTCCGTGTGCTGAGGCGCTGCATCCACCTTGGAGAAAAGCTGGATGCGGACCTTGAGATACTGGTTGCGGCAGTCTATCTGCACGATCTTGGGCGTCATTATATTGATGACAAGGCTCACGGTACTCTCAGCGCCCTCAAGGCAGAGCCGGTGCTTGAACGGATCAACTTCCCGCAGGAAAAAAGAGCCACTGTCTTGCATGCAATCAGCGTGCATGATGTCGGTGCCACCCCGGAGGACAGGACAACCCTTGAGTCAAAGATTCTGTATGATGCTGACAAAATTGATACGCTGGGGGTCGTGGGCGTTCTAAGGTATATCCGACACTTCTACGGAAAGAAACCAATAGACTATATGCTCGATGACATTGATGCCCGGTGGGAGGGACTTGCCCTTACAGAGACGCGAAACATAGCCCTACAGGACTACAAATATATCAAGGACTATTTTGCACAGCTAAAAGAGGAACTGGGAGCGGATGCGTAATTTCTGAGTCCCGGAAACGGGGAAGACGCCCATTATGACATTTCTAAAAAGACATAGGATTAAGGCTCAGAAAATAGAAAAAGCTCGTCTAACGAATGGATGGAGCTAATCGCCGATAAATCCTGCTCTGGCTGATCCCTGGTGTTACACTCTCTTTCAATCGGAAATGCTTAACATTTGGCGTTGACTGATTTCCACACTTCGTAGGTGTCAGTAACACCGGTTTACCACATGATGCTTTCAATTAATGAAGGTTGTCCTTCCCTTTTTGCTCATTTATTTCATCATTCAGAACACCACTCAACTTGAAAAGGATAACCTTTCTTGCCGCTATCTCCATCTTTTCACCTGTCTGAGGATTTCTCCCTCTCCTGGCATGTTTCTGTTTCACTATGAACTTACCAAAATCAGAAATCATAACATCTTCATCTTTTGCCAGTGTTCTTTTAATGACTTCAAAGAAATTGGATACTATATCATAGCATTCCTGTTTCGTAAGACCCAGTTTATCATATACGTTATTCACAAGCTCTCTCTTCGTCATGTCATCTCCTGAGGGTACAAGATTATTTTCTGGTATTTTTAACCATATCAGAAACATTTCGTCAATGATTAACTCTTGAGCATTATTGATTGCTGCAATAATGTAGATTTTCCGTTGTTCCCAAATTATCTCTGAGTGCATGTTTTTCAATGTTTCAGAATGGAATTCATTTTATGATATATATATTCAAGGTCATGTACAGGTCAGAACAGAATAAGAAATCCAATAAAGTTATCTCAACAGCTATAAAAGCAATTTCCACTATCATCGTTTTCGGTGTTCCCTTGATAGCTTGCACCACAGCCATCCTTGGTTATGGCATACATAAGATATATAAAAAGCTAAAGAGGAGGCCATGAAAATCTACTTTGCACATCCATGCTTTACTGAAGGACAGAGAGAATTCAAGGGGACGCAGGGACATTCTTCACTTATTTCACTTATAGACCCCGTCGCCCTTCTCCAGTACATTAGCGATAGCAGAAATAATGTGGGGGATGGGGACGCCCATAAAATTATAAGATTTGAAGGACTATATGGATTGGCTACTGATAATAACCAGACAATAAAAACAAATAATTTTGCCTAATTAATACAGCGAACCGGTCATAAGGCAGCCTCTCGCTGATGGTCACGTTATG
>CAIJOT010000018.1 GCA_903822335.1 uncultured delta proteobacterium | reverse complement strand
TTTACCTCTCGCCTCACGAGTCTTTCATCCATATAAAAGAAAAGATCGGGTTGTCTTTAGATCATCGAGCAGGCGGCAACTCGATCCCTTGTAATGCCCAGGTAAAAAAATTCCCCGTCCGGGGAAGATTAACCATAGTATATCGCAGAGTGAATGTCAATACATATTTTATAGCCTGTCAAGGCAAAGTAGAAATGTCCTCTTTTCGGCAAAGTAGAAATGTCCGGTTTATAACCCTGCAACCTCCATAGGCTTTTTGCTTTGTCTCCGCATTTGGATAAAGAATTGACGATTAGCTTTGTGCCAGGGATGATAGGGTGAAGGAGTGTACCCTTTTCTCTTCCGAGGCATGGGCGTTGGCTCATGCTGTTTCTCAGGCCGTGCCGTTATCTCCCTGAATGGTAATCTAACATCGTTATGGCTGATGAACATGCTGCCGTTAACCATTTCCTCTACCGTCAACTCCTTTGTCCTCACCTGTTGTTCTATCTGATAGAGCTTCCTGTTATGGGCTATGGTGAAATCATTTCTCAGTGTTCTCTTTGTCCTGATGCACAGGATCTTGTCGAGGTTTAGTCCTGCCGGGATATCCCTGTGCAGATCGGATGGATCCTTTGCTTTGACCGTAAACCGCTTATTGTGAACCGCCAGGTATTTGGTGAGGAACCTGTTAGCTTCAGCTATGGTATTGATGCCCCTGATCGTCATCTCTTTCACCAGCCGGTCCTGGAGCGTCTTGAACAGCCTCTCTATCCGTCCCTTGGCTTGGGGGGAGTGGGCATGGATGATCTGTACTGCCAATTCCGTTAATGCCCTGCCAAATTCACTCAGCGGCGTTTTTCCGTTTATCTCGTCCTCAAGGGAAGGCTCGGCTGGTGATTTGTACGTGGTGTGTTTGTCCATATAGACGCTCAGGGGAATACCATGCCTCCTGATATACCGTTTGAAGCTGTCCATGGCAGGGATGGTGCCTTCATATTCATAGAATCTTCCATATACCCTGTTTGTGGCGTCATCGATGTAGGCCATAAGCACACATGGAGGTCTCCTCCCTGCAAACCAGTCATGATGGCTCCCGTCAAGTTGGAGCATCTCCCCATAATGACTCTTCCGTTCCCTCCACTGCCGGTGTGGCCTGCCTTTACGCTCTCTCTGCCAGTGCCCGGATTCCATGAGCCATGTCCGGACCGTCTCCTTGCTTACCGCTATCCCCTCCACCTCAAATAGCTTCTCTGCCATAAGTGTGGGTCCAAAACCCTGATACCTTTCCTGATACAACCGCGTAACCCTCTCTACCAGTTTCTTGGGCAATCTCCTGTTGGATTCCTTACCCCGTGATCGGTGCTGTATACCTTTATCTCCTTCATCACTTATCCGCTTTACTATCCGGCGTATCTGCCGCTCACTCAATGAGATCATCTCTGCCGCTTGCTTCTGCTTCAATAACCCTTCTCGTACTTTATGAATCACATGTAACCGTTTCATCTCCTTCTGACTCATCGTGATAATGTCCCTTTCTGCCATCCTGCCTCCTCTCCAAAATAGGCAGTTTAGCACTCATGAAATAGGACATTTCTACTTTGCTCAAATAGGACATTATCACTTTGCTGTTACATACATATTTTATAGCCTCATGGAATAAATAGTTGAAATGCTGAATGATTCCCGGTGATCAAAAAATGATCAATATGCTACAGGTGCGCTCATTGCGCATTTTGCCGCAGCATGGATTCTGAGTTTTCCACAACCAATTCACAGAGGATGTGGATAGAAAATTTATTGTTTTGTTTTTCCATGTTTTAGATAAGAATACATGAGGAGGAAAATAAACAATGGAACAGTGTCCGTATTGCGCTAAAGGATTGCCCATGCCCGATGAGGGAAAGAAGATAAGCCCTGAAGAACTTGAACAATGGCAGGATAGAGAGAAGCGATTGGTTGAAAAGGGAACGGTTTCCAAAGAGGAACGGGAATTTTACTTCGCCAGGCTGAAGGTGGCACAGGGTGCATTGTTGAATCAGAAACGTACCTGACGGTTCGAAAGCGAGATCTTTCTTGTCTCAGAGTTTCAGAGGAGATACGATAAGAAAGATGCTCAGGATAATCATGACCACTGTAGTAGCCCACGCAATAGTGTTGAAGATCGGACCGTTGGTATAGTGCCCCATCAATTTCTTGTCGTTAATCAGGATCAGCATAAAGATC
>CAIJOT010000017.1 GCA_903822335.1 uncultured delta proteobacterium | reverse complement strand
ATCCTCTCCGTTTGGCTGGGTCCTCTGTAAAACAACCTCAATGGCTCTGAAGTAGTCCCTCTGCACTTTGAGATTGGAGACCTTGCAGTAGCGCTGAGTCGTGGTAACCTTGGCATGTCCCAGGAGGTCCTGGATAGTGACGAGATCCGCGTCGGCATTCAAGAGCTGTGTTGCCATCGTGTGCCTTAAGTGGTGACAGGTATACTCCAACAAAGGGAGGAAAATCTCATGAGACCTTTCAAGAAACATAAGAGCCCATATAGGACACCCCGGATGGTTTAAATGGGCCGATAACTCTGTGTCCGGCCTCCTTCAGGAAACCGCTCCCATTCACATAAGGTGTACAGCGTATTTGTTGTAACTCCCAGTTGTTTTGTTTTGCAACAACATCTGCCGCAACCAATGCGGAGCCATCCATACTTTAATTAACTTTGATGAACTTGTCAAAGGTAAGGACACGTATGGGCAGGCTCCTTCTTCATTGTAACAACGGCTTTTTAATTTATTTTGCGAATGCAAGAAAATTGCTCTTGACAAAATCATGATATGAATATATATTCATATAAAAAACTGTAACATGCTATTATATATAATTTAATTAAATAGGTAAATAATTATGCCATGGCCTAGATGCAGAAGAAATATCGGTTTTCTCCCCAGCGTGACCTATTTTAAGCCCGCAGGCGTGAGGCTGGCAGATTTGGGAGAGGTCGTGTTAGGCCATGATGAGCTTGAGGCGATACGGCTGAAAGACCTGCTCGGAATCCCCCAGGAAGAGGCAGCAAAACAGATGAATGTCTCGCAGCCCACATTTCACCGTCTCCTCTTGTCGGCTCATGAAAAGATGGCCCACGCTGTTGTCAATGGCAAGGCATTGAGGATTGAGGGAGGAAATGTCAAGATCGATGAAAAGTTCACCCCGCCATGCGGCTGGCGTCACATGTGCAGGCAAGGGTGGAATGGAAAGGCTACTCCACAAAAAGGAGATATATTATCCATTGAAAAAGGAGGAACGATGAAAATAGCTATAACGAGTTTTGACGGAACCTTAGAGGGAAAAGTGGATGAGCGTTTTGGAAGAAGCAGAAAGCTTATTATCTATGACAGGGAGAACAAAAGTCATGAAGTCATCGACAATATGCAAAATATGAATGCTCCTCAAGGTGCGGGTATCCAGAGTGCGCAGAATGTGGTAAATTCTGGTGCAACAACGGTCATCAGCGGCCATCTGGGACCGAATGCATTCAGGGTGCTTCAGTCCGCCGGGGTGGAAGTGTACACCGCATCCAACATGCCTGTTTCAGAGGCAATAGGGGCTTTCGAAGAAGGTAAGCTTGCTAAATTAACCGGGCCCGATGTAGGCGGGCACTGGTAAAAAAGGAGGTATGTATTATGCCAAGAGGAGATGGAACAGGTCCAATGGGACAAGGTCCAATGACGGGAAGAGGAGCTGGCTATTGTGCAGGCTATAACGCTCCCGTTTACATGAACCCTGTGTGGGGAAGAGGATTTTGCAGATCCGTTGTGAGTATGGGTAGAGGAAGAGGCTTCGGATACCGGAATTGGTTTTATGACACCGGACTTCCGTTCTGGGCCCGGGGGAATCCGCAAGCAGGGTGGCCACAGGCAGGTGCACAACCAACCTACTCTCCAGCCATGAGCAAGGAAACAGAGATTGAGATGCTAAAATCGGAAGCAACAGAACTTGAGACAGCACTGACACAGATAAAGGAACGACTGGTAAGACTCTCTGAAGAAAAGTAGCGATGAGACAGCCGCGGGGTTGATGTGTACACTGCATCCAGCATGACTGTAACCCAGGCAATTCAAACGTACGAGCAAGGGAAACTCGCTAAACTGACCGGGCCCGACGTTAACGGACACTGGTAAGAAAGGAGGTATTTATTATGCCAAGAGGTGATGGAACAGGGCCCACTGGAATGGGACCAATGACAGGAGGCAAAGGAACAGGCCGGGGAACAGGTGGAGGGGCAGGTAGTGGCAAAGGTGCAGGAGCAGGTGGTGGAGCTGGCAGTGGAGGAGGCAGAGGCAGAATGGGTGGAAAAGGATTAGGACTCGGAGGAGAATGTGTGTGTCCACAATGTGGAGAGAAAACACCACATCAACGGGGCATTCCATGTTTTGAGCAGAAATGCCCCAAGTGCGGAACTGCCATGACGAGGGCGTAAACCGGTGGAACATATGAACATAGCCTTTGCAAGCGGTAAAGGCGGAACAGGAAAAACTACAGTGGCGGTGAACCTGGCCTATTTTCTTGCCTATTCCCACCAACAGGTGCAATACCTGGACTGCGATGTGGAGGAACCGAACGGGCATATATTCTTAAAGCCTGAGATTCACACAAGAACCCCGGCAATGGTGATGGTGCCTGTGATTGATCAGGATAAATGTATCTATTGCGGTGAGTGCAGCGAGAAATGCCAATTCAACGCGATAGTAACGCTGCCAAGCAGTACACTCCTTTTCCCCGAACTTTGTCATAGCTGCGGTTTATGTGTGAAGGTGTGTCCTGAAGAAGCAATCCACAAAGGTGAGCGGGAAATAGGATTCATCGAGAAGGGAAAGGCAATACAGGATATCCAGTTTGTCCATGGTATCCTAAATGTTGGTGAACCAATGGCAGGCCCTCTTATTCAGGGAGTGAAGCATCACTATGAACAAAACCACGTCCGGATCATCGACGCCCCTCCGGGAACCTCATGCCCGGTGGTAAAAACGATTCGCGATGCGGATGTTGTCGTAATGGTAACAGAACCAACCCCTTTCGGTCTCCATGACTTAAAAATTGCGGTTTCCGTAGCGCAAAATCTGGGTAAACCTACAGGGATCGTCATTAACCATGAAAATGGAGAGTTCTCTCCTCTCATGGACTATCTGACAAAAAACAGGCTTCCTGTACTTACGAGCCTCCCTGAAGACAGAGAGATCGCTCGACATTATTCTATGGGCAATCTTCTCTTGCAGACCCTACCTATCTATATAGACCAGTTTATGGAACTTGCCGTCAACATCGGAAGGTTATTGGGGAAAACAAAATACAGGTGGTAAGATGACACACATAAAAGAAATGGTAGTTGTAAGCGGCAAAGGGGGAACAGGGAAAACCTCACTTGCGGGCGCGCTTTCCTCTCTATTCCAGGATAAGGTAATAGCGGATTGTGATGTAGATGCTGCCAACCTCCATTTAATCCTCCAACCGGAGGAAATACTCCAAACAAAAGAGTTCACAGGAGGAAAAAAGGCAAAGATAGACCCTGAGCGCTGCACAAAGTGTGGTATATGCAAAGAAGTTTGCCATTATGATGCAATATCCGAAGATTTTGCAATAGACCCCTTTTCCTGCGAAGGATGTGGCGCCTGTTATTTTCTCTGCCCCGCAAAGGCAGTTGTTTTTTCCCCTCGACTCGCAGGGTATTATTACGTCTGCAGCACCTCCGGCAATGGGCGATTCGTTTTCGCCGAGCTTCTCCCCGGAGAAGATAATTCAGGAAAACTTGTTGCAATGGTGAGAAATGAAGCTCGTGAGGAAGCATTGAAGGCCGGCGTAAATTTTATCCTTATCGATGGTCCTCCGGGAATCGGTTGTCCTGTGATTTCATCCCTTACGGGAACCCATCTGGCGGTTGTTGTGACTGAACCAACTCCCACAGGCATCCATGATCTGAAACGTATCGTTGAACTGGTGCACCATTTTCAGATTAAAACCGCTGTGGTGGTGAATAAAAGCGATATAAATCCTGGATACACAGAAGAAATGAAACGGTACTGCGCTGAACAGAATCTCATTTTTCTCGGAGAGATCCCTTACGAAACAGCCATTACCAAAGCACAAAAGGAAGCGAAGACAATCCTTGATTTTGCCCCTGAATGCACTGCAAGTGAGGCAATACGGGAAATCTATACAAAACTACACTATATATTGGAGGAATTATGAGTTGTGAAGAACCGGTTGATGAAAAAGCTTTGAAAGAAAAGGTTGAAAGGATTAACCATGCCTACATTGTACTGTCCGGCAAGGGTGGTGTGGGAAAAAGTACGGTCGCAGTTAATCTCGCATTGAGTCTATCTTTGCGGGGCTTAAGGACCGGTATACTCGATGTGGATATACACGGTCCAAGTGTACCAAAATTACTGGGGCTGTCCGGGAAAAGGGTCGGTGTATATAACGAAGAAATCATGCCAATCGAGGTATATACAAATGTAAAAGTTATCTCAATGGGGTTTTTACTCGATGGGAACGAACAGGCCGTTATCTGGAGAGGACCGATTAAAGCGAATATGATACGGCAGTTTCTCCAGAATGTTGCCTGGGGGGACCTTGATGCCCTTGTCGTAGACTGTCCCCCCGGGACGGGTGATGAACCGCTCACCATTGCACAGCTTTTAGGTGCAAAAAGCAGTGCAATCATTGTCACCACTCCCCAGCAGGTTGCAACGATTGATGTGGAGAAGTGCATCACCTTTTGCAGGCAACTCAATCTTCCCATCACAGGGATTATTGAAAATATGAGCGGGTTTATCTGCCCCCACTGCGGCAAGGAGGTGGACATATTCTCTTCAGGTGGTGGTAAAAAATTGGCAAATAACTATGGAATACCACTTTTGGGTAGTATCCCCCTTGACCCGGATATCGTAAAGAGCGGAGATGAAGAGCGGCCGTATATGTATTTTTGTTCCAAAACAAAGACAGCAGAAAAATTCGATGAGATCGTTGAGCGTATTGTATATTTTGAAAAAAGCAAACAAACCGCATCCAAAGCCGACACTGAAAAAGAAATACCTGTAATTCCCCCCTCGCAGGACAAAAAGGACGGGGAAGTAAATTCTATATCCCACAAGGAGGTTTCTATGAAATTTGCAGTACCTACAAATGAAGGCAAGTTATGTGCCCACTTCGGTCACTGTGAGGCCTTTGCCCTGATTGACACTGATGGAGAAGGCAAGGTGGTAAATGAGACCTATGTTACCCCGCCGCCGCACGAACCGGGTCTTTTGCCTCCATGGCTTTCGCAGCAGGGCGTCAATTGCATCATAGCTGGCGGTATGGGTAGCCGTGCCCAGCAGCTTTTTGCCCAACAAGGTGTCCAGGTAGTTACCGGCGCACAGAGTGAAAACCCCAGGGAAGTGGTGGAACAATACCTGAAAGGGACTCTGCAGACTGGCGCCAATACATGCGACCATTAAAAGGCAGCGGCGAGTGCTGAATTGTGAGTTGTAAACAATTAACCGCAAACAACTGAGTGAGCGGTGGTGCAGGTATGCCTATCTATGAATATGAATGCAGGGAGTGTGCGGCGAAGAATGAATTTCTTATCGGAGTGGGACAGGGTGAAACTGAAATCCTCTGTTCACAATGTGGCAGTGAGGATATGGAAAAAGTAATCTCGCCAAGTAACTTATCTGTAAGTGGACACATGGTTGACTCGCATGGTGGCAAAACCTGCTGCGGTAGGGAAGAACGCTGCGACACACCTCCATGCTCAGGTGGCAGAGGGTGTAGAAGATAAATAAAAAACTATTGAACTTCAAAGAACTCTTATAACGATGGTGTGAAAGAGGGATTAGCTAAGGTGCAAGATATTTCACTATCAATCTTACAATACTCCAAGAGCCGATTTATCGATATTCTTAAACAAAATGAATGGGGCGATAGAAGGGTATCAGTTTTGGTGAAACAATTGACGCCGGAAGAGACCATCGGTAAGCCATTGAGGAGGGATTTTCCCATCGTGGAGGGAAAGGAACGGGTTGTTGAGGCAGAGTTTCAGGGGGCAAAGGCCCATGCCTTTACCGATTCGCCAAAGGAGTTTATCGGTAAACTCAAAGATGTCGTTACCATGCCTCTTGCCACCAACGGGGAAAGGGCGATCTTCATCGCCACGATGAATGCGGTATTAAAACACCTCAATATCATCGAGACGACGCTCCATTGCAAGGATGAAGAGCCTGAAAAATGTGCACGTGAGATTGCCTCACATATCCACAATACGTTAAAATTAAAAAAAGTTGGCCTTATTGGATTAAATCCCGCCATCTTGGAGGCGCTGAGCACTACCTTCGGGTCAGAAAACGTGAAGGTAACAGACCTCAACAGGCAGAATATCGGGTCTGTAAAGTACGGGGTGGACATCTGGGACGGTAACACCATGAAAGAGAAGCTCGTTCAGGAATCGGATGTTGTTCTCCTGACGGGAACCACCCTTGTAAACAACACATTCGATGGCATATGGAAAGTAATCCAGCAACACAATAAAGATTATCTTATATACGGTGTAACTTCCGCCGGCATCTGTAAACTCACAGGACTACACAGGATATGCCCCTATGGAAGAAAGTAAGCAAGAGAGATCCACACAGATATTAAAGGACATCATAGAAGGTATCAACAGGGACGCTCCGGTTAAAGAGGTCAGGAAAGGTCTTTTCTGGACTGCTGTTGTAAGCAGACACTGCGGACTGGCCTCAACCATGATGAGAGAGTTTTGTCCTGATGAAAATAAAGACAATAATACTTTTTGTTCCTTTTCAGAGAGGAGTGCGCTTGAGCTTGCACGGCTATCCTTATCGGAAGATATTTCAGAAGCCTCCCTGGGCCTTGCTGCAATAAACTCCCTCATCGATCCGGATATGTCGGGAGCATTAGAGATCAATGCAGGAGACCTCCTTATGGAGCAAGGAAAGGAGAAAAATATCTCCGTAATCGGCCATTTCCCATTTACGGATGACTTAAGAAAGATTGCAAAAAACCTCTGGGTTATTGAAAGGCGGCAAAGAGCAGATGATTATCCTGAAGTTGACACTGAAACATATCTACCCCAATCGGATTTCATTGCCATATCCAGCACTACCTTGATCAACCACACGTTAAAGGCAATCCTCCCGTTGTGCCCTCATAAAAGCGTGAAAATACTCCTTGGCCCCACTACCCCCATGACACCGGTACTCTTTAATTACGGTATCGATATCATCTCGGGCAGTAGAGTCACCGATAGGGCGGTTGTACTTAAATATATAAGCGAAGGTGCAAACTTCAGGCAATTGAAGAGATCGGGCGGGATCAGGCTTATCACGCTAATGAAGAATAGACTTTAGAGAAAAGGAGGTAACATATCCGCTATGGCTAAATATAGCGAAAAGGTCATAGACCATTTTAATAATCCGAGGAATGCAGGAATCATAGAAGATGCAAGCGGAATCGGCGAGATAGGGGACCCGTCCTGCGGGGATTATTTAAAGGTCTTTATCAAAGTCAAAAATGATGTAGTGACCGATGTGAAATATCAGATAAGGGGCTGCCCGGCATCTATTGCCTGCGCAAGCGCCATGACAGGACTTGCCATAGGGAAAAATCTCGATGATGCGATGATGATGTTGGAAGATGACATTGTGGATGCCCTCGACGGGCTGCCTGAATTCAAAATCCATTGTTCTGCCCTTGGGGCAACAGGACTCAGAAAGGCAATAATGGATTATTTTGAAAAATATGTAAACAAGGAGGATGCTGAAGAATGAAAATCAATATCAATTTCAATGGGATACCAATACTTTACAAAACATTAAACAAAAAGAAGGAGATAGAGTTTGAATTTACCGGGCAGACTTTACGCGAATTGACCGCCAGGCTTGTGGGGAAATTTGGCGCTCCGATGCAGAAAGCGCTCCTGGACAGCAATGGCAATGTTGACGTAGAAATCAGGGTAGTACTGAATAATACAACCTATCTTACAGAAAATCGTATGGAAACGATATTGAATGATAGCGACATAATTGCCTTTAGGGGCGCATCCTGAGGTTAGCCCGGTTAAGCAGCCTGGATGGCTGTAAGAAAAATGACAACGAGGCATTTTTTGGATGGCGGCAGAAGTGCTTATGCCGGTGGAATAGGACGGAAAACGCTGCTCGACTTCGTTAGAGGAGGCAGGAAATGCTGTATAGGTTCGATGGGAGGCAACCGGTTGTCGGAACCGGTACGTATGTGAGCGAAACTGCCTCGGTAGTGGGGGACGTACGGATTGGGAGTAATTGTTACATCGGGCACGCTGTCATCTTACGAGGTGATTACGGGACTATTGAGATAGGGAACGGAACGGCGGTTGAGGAAGGTGTTATCATTCATGCGCCGCCTCAGGACTTTTGCTCCATAGGACACGGGGTAGTCATCGGTCACGGAGCGATCATACATGCAAAGCTCATAGGCGATTCGGTCACAATAGGTATGGGCGCTGTTTTAAGTATCCGGTCCGAGGTGGCCCGAGGATCTATTGTGGCGGAAGGCGCCATAGTAAAGCACGAGCAGAAGATACCGGAATCAGTAATGGTTGCTGGTAATCCGGCAAAAAGGATCAGAGAGGTATCGCAAAAGGAGAGGGATTACTGGGATTGGGCAAGGCAGCTTTACGTAGACCTGGCAGGGAAGTATTGCACTATTGGTATGGAAAGGATCGACCCTGTAGTAGGCTGCTCGGAATCATCACGTTGAAAAAGGGACACGATGACTGATTTTTCAGATCTGTTATTTCGTTTGAGGAACACGCTGGATGGTTGCCGCAAAGCGCTGAATGAAGTTTTCTACGGCATGACCATCCGCGAGATGGATTTGGAACTGAAAAAGGAAAAGGCTCATTTGAACAGCTTGTTCATGCTCATGAGTTTTGGAGACCTCGCCGGCTTGCCTTTGCTGCCGCCATATTACTCAATGAGGCTTTTACCCTATATCATGCCTTTCTATAAAACATGGAGAAGAAATATACTGAGAGAAAAGGACCTGACTGATAGCATTGCGATAGATGTTTAGGCTGTATGGCCAAGCGGATTCAGCACCTGTTCATTCCGATGAAAGTCGTTGCCATGATGGAAGGTGATGTCATAGAAGGTAAAAAATGAATGTACATTTGACAGTAAAAGGAGTAGCTCCCCTGTATAAGATTTTTGGTAAAAAGAACGATATTGATATGACATTTCCGGGAAATACCTTACAGGATCTGGTAGATGGGTTAATAAGAAAATATGGAAACGGTATAAAAAAAGCTATTTTCGATGCTCAGGATGAGATTGATATGGAGTTGCGTGTGGTTGTCAATCAAACCGATTATCTATCATACGGTGAACGGATGGATAGGCTCTTGAACGAGGGGGATACAATTTACATTATGGGGGTTGGTTGAGGTTAGCACAGAGTGATCAGTTGATCACAAAAGAATTAACAATACTGTATTTGAATAAAGCGGTAATCGTTAATAAAAGGCCTGCGCCTTGAGTAGAAATTGAGTAAAAAAGCTGTTATGAAATTAAAGTATCTATACGGGCCTGTCCCTTCGTGGAGAGTGGGCAGTTCTCTGGGCGTAGACTTGCTCTCACAATTGGTCAAAGTGTGCAGCTACGATTGTGTGTATTGCCAGTTGGGGAGTACAAAAGCACCTACTATCACACGACAGCTCTATGTTCCGGGAGATGAGATTGTGAAAGAATTGGAGATGCTGCCAGCAGATGTGCCCATAGATTATATTACCTTCTCTGGAAGAGGCGAGCCGACCCTGGCAAAGAATTTAGGGTCTATGATAAATGCCGTAAAAAAACTCAGGTGTGAGTCTGTTGCCGTAATAACAAATTCATCCCTGATGGGAAGGCAGGATGTTCGAGATGAGTTATCGGAAGCCGATTTTGTTATTGCGAAACTGGATGCCTCCTCGCAGGGGTCTTTTGTAAAAATCAATCAGCCTTTTCAGGGCATAGAATTTGATGCTATCCTGGAAGGGATAAAGGAATTTAAAAAATATTTCAGAGGAAAGCTTGCCCTGCAAATCATGTTCATAGAAAAAAGTTTAATACATGCAGAAGAGATTGTGTATATAGCAAATGAAATTTCCCCTGATGAAGTACAGATTAACACCCCATTAAGGTCTTGCAACATTGACCCGTTGAGCAAGGAAGAGCTGTTTGAAATAAAGGGTCTGTTCAGTGGACTCACTGCCATTTCCGTCTATGAAAGCCGGAAGAGGTACGTCCAACCTATCAGTGACGATGACACATTGAGAAGAAGGGGAAAAATATAAAAGGTTTAGGGTTTTATGGAGATTAAGATCCTTTTTGACAGTAAGAGGCTGAGCCGCACATTTCTCGCAGGCTGGGGGGTTTCCTATCTTATTGAGAACAGAATCCTTTTTGACACAGGTGAGAAATCGAGTTGCCTCTTCAACAACATGGATCGTATGGATGTAAAGATTCACGACATAGAGACGGTCGTTATTTCTCACGACCACTTTGATCATACAGGCGGACTGTGGGACATACTCCGGGGAAAGCAGGGACTCGATCTTTACGTTTGCCCCGGTTTCAGCCGGGAGTTCAAGAAAAAAGCAAAAACATACAGGTGCAATATGATAGAGGTTGATTCCTTTACGCAAATCGCCGACGGTATGTACACAACGGGTCAAATAGAAGGAACCTGTGGCTTTGATTCAATCGCAGAGCAGGCGTTAGTGCTGGAAACAGGAAAAGGTTTAACAATAGCAACAGGATGCGCCCATCCCGGCATAATCAAAATAGTGGAGTATGTCATGGACCACATCAATGGCAAGATGCATCTCGTAATGGGTGGTTTTCATCTACTGGATGAGTCTGTTCGAAAGATCAAACAGGTCAATAGCAAGCTCAAGGCACTGGGTGTACAATATGTGGGACCAGGCCACTGTACGGGCGAAGATGCTGCGAAAATCTTTAAGGAGTCATACAGGGAAAACTTTATTGATATTAAGGTAGGGCGGACCATTGAGGTTTAGCATAAAAATATATTAAGCGGAGGTAATGAGTGCCATTCGGTTTTGGAAAAGGTAGAGGCTCAGCAAAAATGATCAAGCAAGGCAGGGCAGGGAAAAGAAGAGGGATGGGAGGTTTTGGGCAAGGTGGCCCCGCTACGAACTGTATTTGTCCTCAATGCGGCCTTGTAGTCCCCCATGAGCCGGGTATCCCCTGTTTTCAGAGGAAATGTCCGCAGTGCGGTTCTTTTATGGCCCGCCAATTTCTGAAAATCGAATAGCAGTCTGTATGGTGAGCTGTGGAAAGTACGAATAGTCACATGGAGTCGCTCAAGCGGGGTCAAAGAGTAGCTATAACCGCCACTATTGCCATACTCCTCCTTGCGGTTGCCAAATTTGTCACCGGCTATCTCTTTGACTCCAGAATCCTCGTTGCAGACGCCTTTCACAGCGGTGTTGACGTACTCGCTATTTTTGCTTCCTGGTTTGGCCTCTGGCTTGCCTCCCGAAAGGAAAGTGCGAAATTTCCCTACGGACTGTATAAAGCGGAAACCTTTGTTACCCTTGTGATTGGCGTTCTTGTCGTATGGGCAGGCATGGAAAACCTTCTTGAGGGGTACAGGAAGTTTTTTCTCCTGCCTCCTCGCTATGCATTTCCGACGTTACCGGTCTTGGTAAGCGGCATATCAGTCTTCGTATCGTATTTTGTAGCAAAGATGGAAAAAGAAACAGGCGCTTTCATCAATTCCGGAGCCCTTCAGGCTAATGCATCCGAGGGCTTTCTCGATATTGGCACCTCATTGGTCGTGCTCGCAGGCATTCTTTTAGCCCATGCAAAGATTCCTTACATTGAGGGTTCTATTGTGATGCTCATCGCACTGCTCATTATCAGGCTCGGCGTAAAAAACGTATGGACGCCGATTCTGGTCCTTCTGGATGCAAACCTTGACCCGAGGCTGCAGGCGGAGATAGAGCATAAAATATCCGCCATTGACGGTGTTAAGGACGTAAGGGGCGTAAAGATACGCCAGTCCGGGCCATTCAAAATGGTCGAATGCAACATCTCAACAGGCCCCTCGGTCTCCGTTTACAAGGCACACGAACTTGCAGATAAAATAGAAGACCTCATACGAGAGGATTATAGCCAGATTGAATCGGTTTTTGTACATGTTGAGCCGGTAAGGCAGGATACCCTATCCGTTATTATCCCGGTGAAAGAAATGAATGGACTGGATTCAAAAATCCATGGCCACTTTGGCAGAGCGCCTTACTTCATCATTCTGAAACTGGACGACAAAGGGAGCGCAGAGATAGAAGACTTTTATTACAACGAGTTTCTTGGTGAAAAGGATCGTATCCATGTTGGGGTAAAGGTCATTAAGGCCGTGATCAAGCATAACCTGGACCTCGTCTTTACCACACGGATTGGGGAAATCTCTTTTTACATGCTGAAAAACAATTTTATCGACATTTACAGGGCAGATGCAGGTTCAACAGTGCGTGAGATTGTTGAGCGATACCACAAGGGCGAGATAGAGCCGATTACAGCGCCCCATCCAGCCGAGGAATCGGAGTTGGAAAGGCAGAGAACAGACAAATAGAGGGTTGAGGAACATGTCGCTTGTACTCTGGATTCTCATTTTTTCGTTGCTGGGGAGCGTAGGGGCAGTTGCAGGGGCGTCCACTGTGCTGCTCTTCTCGGAACGGCGGCGGACACTCGTCTCATCGCTTGTCAGTTATGCTACAGGGACATTACTGGGATCTGCTTTTCTCGGCATGATCCCAAAAGCCCTGGACCGCTCTTCCCCTGTATTCGTTTCGGCTACGCTTCTCATCGGGATCCTTCTCTTTTTCCTGCTCGAAAAGCTTGTTATCTGGCGGCACTGCCATGAGGAAAACTGTGAAACCCATACAAGGGCCGGCCCTCTGATCCTCATTGGCGACGCCTTTCACAACTTCGTTGATGGGACGGTAATTGCGGCGGCCTTTCTGTCAGATATTAATCTGGGTCTGGTAACGTCGGTTGCGGTGATTGCCCACGAGGTTCCTCAGGAGATGGGCGATTTTGCGATCCTGCTTGAAAGCGGGTATACAAGGAAAAAGGCCCTCCTGTACAACCTCATATCTTCCCTTACCTCGCTTCCAGGCGCGATGATAGCCTATTATTACTTGAAAACTGTCGAGGCCTGTGTGCCCTTTGTCCTTGCCATTTCTGCTGCAAGCTTTGTATATATTGCATTAGCCGACTTGATCCCCCATCTTCATAAAAAAACGGACCTTCGATCCGGGATATACCAACTGTTCCTTCTTATTTGCGGGGTAGGAACGATACTGGTTTTCGTCATGCGGTGCCATTGAAAGGAGGAACGATGAAAATTTTCTTCATAATCCTTATCTGCATCATGGCCATAATTCTATCCTGTGGGAGCGATCAGAGTACTGCTCCACATATACCTCTCAGAGTTGCTACAGAGTTTTCTCACTGTATTTGCTGTGCGTGCGTGGCATACGAAAAGGGCTGGTATCAAAAGGAAGGCTTTGAAATAAAGACATATCAGAGCTACGTTACTGGAGAGGCCTTGTCTTCTGCTCTCGGAGGCGGTTATATTGATGTTGCATACGTAGGTCTTATACCGGCTATCGAAGCATGTTCGACAGGAACAACGCCTCTTAAGATTGTGTCAGGAATCTACAGGTATGGGTATGGTCTTGTTGCACGTCCGGGGAAGCTAAAAAACATTAAGGATCTCGAAACAGAGCATACAAGCATTGGCTGCTCAAGAGAAGGAAGTGGGGCAGATGTGTTTCTTCAAAAAACAATCGAAGCATACCGTCTGGATAGCAAAAGAGTAATACGGAATATTGTGCGAATGAAGCCCCACCAAATGCTGATTGCTCTCAGAAAAGGGGAACTTGATGCCGTGTTTGTTCCTGAACACCGGGTCTCTATGGCAGAAGGGTATGGTTTTAAGACAATGCTTACCTGCAAAGATGTTCCACCATGTATATTCGGAGCGGTGTTGGTGGTCAAAGAAAGTCTTATCAAGGAAAACCCAGAAGCAGTGAGAAGACTTGTGCATTTGAACAGACGGACAATAGACTATATAAAAAGTAGACCTGCAGATGCAGCTATCATTACTTCACGGCATCTGTCATTGAGGATGAAGCAAACAGCCCAACGTGAATTTATCGAAAAGAACGATATCATGGAGATTACCCCAGAGATGTGTTTACTCGCAACAAAGAGGGTTGAATACAATCACTCGATAGATAAACAGAATATTCAGGAGGCTATCGACTGTCTGACCCGTCTAAAATTTATAAAAAAACCGGCAAAAGCCGAGGATATTGTGGAAACAAGGTTTCTGGATTAGTGGAAAAACCTCTTGAAGGACACCACAAGGATGCGGACGCAATTGGCTTGACTCTGCCGGACGATATGTCGGGACATCCGACTATGTCACGCCATACGGATGCAGGGTATGATGCCATTATTTTTTAACGAAAGGAGGAATACCATGGCAGAACAACAGGAATCATGCGTGAAGCCTTCACGGGGTCCTATCGGCATCCCGAAGGCAGATTCAGGTGAAGTATCACAGACAAACCAGAAGGAGGACATTATGACAGCCAAGGTAGGGAAACAGGCACCGGATTTTGAGGCAAGCGCATATATTGACGGAGGATTCAAAAATATTACCCTTTCCGAGTTTAAGGGACAGTGGGTGGTTCTTTGCTTCTATCCCGGAGATTTTACCTTCGTCTGACCGACAGAACTGTCGGCGGTCGCCGTCAAATACGATGAGATAAAGTCACTCGGGGTGCAGGTCTTGGCAATGAGTACAGACAGCCGTTTCGTTCATAAAATATGGCAGGAGGACGAACTCTCGAAGATGGTACCGGGAGGGGTTCCTTTTCCCATGCTTTCCGATGCGGGTGGTTTTATCGGGAAGGTTTACGGTATCTATGATGAAGAGGCAGGTGTGGATATTCGTGGTCGTTTTATCATTGATCCTGATGGGGTTATCCAGGCCATGGAGGTTCTCGCGCCTCCTGTGGGTCGTAACGTTGAAGAGTTTATCAGACAGGTAAAGGCCTTCCAGCATGTTCGCGCCACCGGGGAAGCAACCCCATCCGGCTGGCAGCCCGGCAGGGTAACGCTCAAACCGGGTCCTGAACTAGTGCCTAATTGCATAAGTTAACGATAGTATTTCTCAGTTGTGATCCCTTCACTTCTCTCTTGCGCCATACAAATGGTTTTGCGGTAGGGCCATAGACAGCTACAAAAGCTTCAATGGCTTGCCGCAGTTCTTCAACACT
>CAIJOT010000016.1 GCA_903822335.1 uncultured delta proteobacterium | reverse complement strand
ATTGTTGCAGTGGCAGTGACAGATGGTGGTAGACCCCATCCGAGAGTCGGCGGGTTGAAGAAGGAAGAAGCAAAAAAAGAGGACGGCCTGCGTTAGCAGGGTACAAGGTGCAAGGTGAAAGGCACAAGGTGTATCCGTTTTCCTTTGACCTTTATTCCTTTGAATTTTCATTCTTATTTGTGCCGACGAGTCGGCATGAGTGTTTCAAGTGGTAACAACTGAACCTCAACGGAGCACATGGATGGCAATGGCAGTAGAGATTTTCCCCAAGGCAATCAAAAACCGAGCATGAACATTATCGACACATTTTTGATTTAAAATCGTATTTTATGGTGTATAATTAAGGAGAAATGTCCAGGAAAAGGAGAGGAAGGGTTAACGCGGTGAATGGATCTCAGCCACACCCTCCTCTATCACCCCCGGACTCTCCTGCTCATCCCCCCGTCACCGTAAGTGCCAATCGCGGGATGCACATTCCGCCTCATTTGTCCGATGCCTTTAAGGGTATCGTTGAAAGGGCAGCCGACAGGGCGAGAAACGACCTGGCTTCTATGGGAAAGATCCGGCCGACAGCGTTTTTCGTGTATACGGACGGCACCATGAAGGTGGTATCCCTCTCCTTCAAGGACGAACTCCAAAAAGACGGACTCATCAGAAGAATCAGAGAGAAAGCGTTAGCGGAGAACGTTTCTAACGTTCTGGTACTGACTGAAGCGGAACATGAGCGACACGTGATGACTGTTTTGTCAGGAGCGACCCCTGGCATGAGTGCCTCAGCCCGTGTAGATTATAGTTTTGATAAGGAAACGAAGACCGTCACTTCGTGGAAGATGAGCTGGCTGGACAAACCTGTTCAGAATGTCTTCCTTGACGGCATTTTCGACAAGACCAGTTAAAGAATGACCTTCGATTTAGTGGAAATATCGAGTCGGTAGGTTTGCGATATTGGAAAAGGAATGGTTGTATAAGTATAATATAACTATAAAAATAAACATTGCTTCCTGCTATACGTAATATATCCTGCTTTCTCTCGTAATGTTAGTTACTTACACCCTGTTTTCCTTTATCAAGGGGCTTCAGAATTGCCTACAATCGCAATAACACAATAAGGCTATAGAGAGTTTATTACTTCAGGGTGAGATGATGTCCTACGGTGAAATATGAGGCATGATAAGGGATATTTAAAAATATAGAAAGCGTTAGACGTCGAACGGATTTTTGTTTTGCAGAATTGACAGATATAACCAGAATATATTATAAAACAATATGCTTTTTGTAAAAAATACAAAAACTACCTTTTACAAGACGAAGACTGTTTTTTTTTGTAGAGGTTAGCCATAGGTTAGCAAAGCCAATAAGTAAAGATATTTTGTATTGATGTAAGTTATTGATATAATTACGAATGCCCCCGTAGCTCAGGTGGATAGAGCAATGGATTCCTAATCCATGCGCCGCATGTTCGAGTCATGCCGGGGGCATTTGATTTAAAGGGTTTTTACAAAAATCTTAAAGGGAAGTGTATGAGAAAGTATCCTTACCTTTTTACTCCTGGTCACATTGGCGCCCTTACAGCGAAGAACAGGATCAAATACGCTGCTACAGAAACAAATTTTCCCTATGGAGATGGTTTTGTAACAGACAGGGAAGTGGCATATATGGAAGCCCAGGCTCGAGGTGGGGCAGGTATTGTAACTACTCAGGGGGCTTACCCAGACCCAAAAGGTGAAGGCAAAGGCTTCAGGGGGATGATGAGTATTTCAGACGATTGTTTTATCCCTGGTTTGGCAAGGATTGCTGACGCCATCAAACAGAATGGAGCTCTGTCGTGTTTACAGATCTTGCATTGCGGGAGAGAAGGCGGTGTAGAGCTCGATTACTGTCTCATGCCGTCGGTTGTGCCTCAGAGGCTTTCATACTTTAAACCACCACGGGAAATTACATACCAGGAGATACAAGCATCAGTGAAAGACCATATCAAGGCTGCCAGGCGGGCAGTTGATGCAGGGTATGACATGATAGAGATATCGGGTATAGTGGGTTACCTTATATCTACCTTTATTTCCCGGTATGCGAATAAACGCCAGGACGGATATGGAGGCGATATCAGGAGCAGGTGCCGGTTTATGATGGAGGTGTTACAGGGGGTGAAGGCCGAAGTAGGGGACATGGTGCCTGTAGGTATACGGCTTTGTGGTCTTGAACTCCTTGATGACCGTGGAGGAAATACCCTTGAGGAAAGCCTGGAAAGTTTCCGACTTGCAGAAGAGGCTCAAGCAGATTACGTCAGTGTGACTGTGGGCTGGCATGAATCCTCTCAATCAGTCATCACAAGAGATGTCCCAATGGGGCACTGGCTTTATGTGGCAGAAGCGGTTAAGAAGGTTGTGAATATTCCAGTCATGATGGCCTTTCGCCAATTTGTCCCTGAAATCCCGGAGAGGGCAATGAAACAAGGCATTATTGATTTCTGGGAAGCATGCCGTCCAATGATTGCTGATCCTGAGCTACCTCGAAAAATAGCCGAGGGAAGAGAAGAGGAGATAATTCCCTGTATTGCTTGTAACCTCTGTTTCTCAAGGCTTTATTACCACCAGCCGATTATGTGCACAGTGAGGCCAACCCTGGGTCATGAAAACGATCCAAAGTGCGGTTATTATGGTTTCCAGAAGACTCACAAGAGAAAGAAGGTAGTAATCGTTGGTGGCGGACCGGCCGGACTCCAATGTGCTGCCGTAACTGCAAAGAGAGGGCACGATGTAACTCTCTATGAAAGAAGAAAATCATTAGGTGGAAATATCCTTTTCGCATCCAGGGTTGATAAAGGGGCAGAGGAATTATTACGTCCTGTTCATACACTCGAGGTGGAATGCAGGTGTGCATGTGTGGATATGCGTTTGGGGATGGAATATACCCCCCAGATGTTAACCGAAGAACAAGCAGATGCCATTGTGATTGCTACCGGTGCTACTGCACAAATACCGTCCTTCGTAAATGGAAAGGATGTTTTTACTCCTGAAGACATTATTGAAAAAGGGAGAAAGCCAGGAAAGCGCATAATAATTATAGGAGGCAATGGGGTGGGGCTTGGATTAGCTGTTTTTTTACTCCGCCATAGAGGAGAACATCAACTCATAATCGTTGAAGAAGGCAGTAAGCTTGGTCGGGATGTGAACCCCTTTTACCTCTGGCAGTACCTTCGATTATTAAAAGAGCAGAAAGCTACCTTTTTCACACATTCTCGAATTATAAGAGCGGAGGGTAAGACACTCTATGTCACCGGGTTGGCAGGCGAAAAAACAATACAGTATGATGGAATAATCATGGCACTCCAGGAACCGACAAGGGAGCGGTATAGTATGTTACAGGGCATTACGGGGGAGGTTTACTATATCGGTGATGCGAGGAGACCAAGGCGTTTGAATAACGCAATACATGATGGTTATCAAGTAGGGATGGAGATCTGATGGTACCGTCAATCGATGGAGAGCTCTGCAATGGGTGTGGTAACTGCATTGAGGTATGCCCGCCACAGGCTATTCACCTGAAAGATGAAACAGCATATATCGAAATAGATTTTTGTGAGGAATGTGGTTTGTGTGCTGCCGAATGTCCTGTTATGGCTATCAAGATAATCTTTCCACGTTCCACTGATCCACACACACATTAGAGTGTGCCTTCCATAATTTTTAATTTGCATGTTTGCACTTACCAAAAAGATTTGGTAATATTGAATCATATACTATTATGAGCGGGTTAGCCACCCGGTAAGGAGCGTATAAAATGTTGAAAGAATTCAAAGAATTTGCTATGCGTGGAAATGTACTTGATATGGCTGTTGGTATTATTATTGGTGCTGCATTTGGCAAGATTATCACCTCATTCGTCAGTGACATCTTAATGCCGCCAATAGGGTTGTTGCTTGGCAAGATAGATTTTTCTAACCTGTTCATCAGCCTGTCAGGGCAACACTACACTACATTGTCTGCTGCAAAAGCAGCTGGTGCAGCTACCGTCAATTATGGGTTATTTTTCAATACGGTGCTCGATTTTCTTATAGTTGCTTTTGCTATTTTCATATTGATTCGTCAGGTTAATCGGTTTAAACGCCAGCAAGAAGTGCCACCATCTGCCCCTGCAACAAAAGAATGCCAGCACTGTTTTTCTATCATTCCAATCAAAGCCACACGTTGTCCACACTGTACTTCTGAACTGATAGTTGCTTAGAATGTAAAAAAGCAGTTTATTTAACCCGTTCTATTTCTTTATAAAATGAGACAGGATTTTTGCATATAGGACATGTATGCACCGATAAAATGAAACTGATACACGCTTATTTTCCTCGAAAGGATGTTTTGAGGTGTGTTAAGATTATAACCCACTATGCACATTGTAACAGCAAGCGGTCTGACCAAAGATTACAATTCTCTGAGAGCGGTAGATAAGATAGATTTTGAAATCTTGAAGGGAGAGTGTTTTGGTTTTCTTGGCCCGAATGGTGCGGGGAAAACGACAGTAATGCGTATACTCTATTGTTTTACAGCCCCGACTTCGGGAGAAGCAAGGGTTTTTGGGATGAATGTAACTGATAACCCGAGTTTTATCAAGTCCAAGATAGGTGTTATGCCTCAGGATGATAATCTTGATATTGACCTTAGTGTGTTTGAAAACCTGATTGTGTATGCACGGTATTTTGATATACCAAAAAAGAAGTCCTCCCTCTTTGCGTCGGAACTTCTTGATTATGTTGAGCTGAGCGATAAAACACATGTGAATATTCGGCATCTTTCTGGTGGTATGAAACGTAGCCTGCTTCTTGCAAGGGCGCTGATAAACAAACCTGAGTTACTCATACTCGATGAGCCTACTACCGGTCTTGACCCACACAATAGACATGTGGTCTGGAAAAAACTGAATGACCTGAAACTGAAAGGTGCTACCCTTATCCTTACAACCCATTACATGGAAGAGGCAGACCAACTCTGTGACAGGGTGGCAATCATGGATAACGGCAGAATCGTAGCAATTGATTCTCCTTCACAACTGAAGGCTATCCATGGGGGAACCCTCGAGGATGTTTACATGAAGCTCACCGGGAGACCCCTTGAACATTAGGAGGGCGGTTCGTGTTTGGCAAAGAAACTATACGGTGTATACAAAGCTTTACTTATCGAGCATACTCCTTAATTTTGTTGAGCCTATTCTCTATCTCGTGGCTTTAGGGCTTGGACTCGGTGCCTTTGTAAAAGAGGTGAATGGTAAACCATATATAAACTTTATAGCTCCAGGTATCATTGCTTCATCATCCATGTTTGCTGCAACCTACGAATGCACATACGGAACATTTATCAGAATGACCTTTCAAAAGACCTTTGATGCGATACTTTCAACACCTGTCAATGTCGACGACCTCATAGCGGGTGAGTTAATGTGGGGTGCTACAAAAAGTATGTTTTATGGTACGATAATCATTATAGCAATCGCGTTTTTTAACCTCATTGAATCTCCATTGATAATATTGGTTATACCAGTTCTTTTTCTCAGTGGATTGATCTTTGCAGAAATCTCTATGATATGTGCTGCTATTGTTCCAGGGTTAGATTCCTTTAACTATTTCTATACCCTTTTCATGACCCCGATGTTCCTTTTTTCAGGGATTTTCTTTCCTCTTGATTCTTTGCCATCCATTATTAAACACATTGCATTCTTTACGCCGCTCTTTCATCTCACGAACGTTTGTAGGGCTTTTGCATCAGGGCAGCCATTAAACACTGCATGGAGCATTATCTGGATGTGTATTGTTGTGATACTCCTTATCCCCGTTTCATTTCAATTGATGCGGAAAAGGATAATGAGATAAAGAAAGCAGATAATGACGAAAAAGCTCCCTCATATTACTGACATTTTTGCTATAAAAAAGTCAAAGAACTCTAAATGAAAATATGGTACAAATTACGTGGGTAGATAATATCCGATGGAAAATTGAAAGAAATATGAAGAGGAGTGAAACAAAATGAACGGAGGATGCAATGAGCCATCAACTGGTGAAGTCAGGTTATACAACTCTCATAGATCGGATTAACCGTTTCCCCCAGGGGGCGCCCACTTCGGATACTCTCTATAAAATACTGAAGATTCTCTTCAGTGAAAAGGATGCTGCTCTGGTGTCGCTGCTTCCCATTAAACCATTCACGGCGAAGAAAGCTGCCCTTATCTGGAAGATAAAGACATCAGAAGCTCAGAAGATTTTGGATGATCTGGCGGCACGTGGAATCCTTCTCGATATGGAGGAGGAAGATGGAAAGCAAAACTATGTCCTTCCCCCTCCCATGGCTGGTTTTTTTGAGTTTTCTCTCATGCGAATCCGTAAGGATATAGACCAGAAGACACTAAGCGAACTTTTCTATCAGTATCTCAACGTGGAAGAGGACTTTATAAAAGATCTCTTTACAGATGGAGAAACACAGTTGGGCCGGGTTTTTGTTCACGAACCAGCCCTTACTGAAATCAGCTTATGTGTTTTGGATTATGAACGGGCTACAGAGGTTATTAAAACAGCTTCCTTCAGAGGGATTAGCATTTGTTACTGCCGCCACAAAATGCAGCATCTCGGTCGGGACTGTAAAGCACCAAAGGAGATCTGCATGACCTTTAACGCATCTGCATGGTCTTTGATCAAGCATGGTCATGCCCGGCCGGTTAGTACAGAGGAATGCTTGGATTTGCTCCAGGTAGCCTATGATCAAAAGTTGGTTCAGTTTGGTTCCAATGTTCGTGAAAAGGTCAATTTCATATGTAACTGTTGTGGCTGCTGCTGTGAGGCCATGATCGGGGCCAGACGTTTTGGTCTTCTGCATCCCATACACACGACTAATTTCCAGCCGGAGGTTCAAGAAGGAGATTGCACAGGTTGCGGTCAGTGCGTCAGTGTCTGCCCAGTAGAAGCTATGAGCCTTGTCTCAGCCAACAATCCTCTGAAACCAGAAAAGAAAAAGGCCCAATTGCGTGAAGAAATCTGTCTGGGTTGTGGTTTATGTGTCCGGGCCTGTCCGGAGCATCACATTACATTAACAATACGTTCCCAGCGGGTCATAACACCACTGAATTCCATTCATCTGGCTGTTGTGATGGCTATTGAAAGGGGGAAGCTGCAGAATCTCATTTTCGATAATTATGCTCTTTTTAGTCACAGGGCCATGGCAGCAATTCTCGGTGTCATTCTTAAACTACCCCCTGTTAAACAGGCAATGGCGAGCCGCCAGGTGAAATCGAGATACCTTGAAACACTGGTTAGGCGAATGAAAGAAAAAGGAAACTCCCATCCGGCAGCGTAAACGGAAGTATCAGCCTCTTTCTGAAGTGAACATTACTAAACTTATGCGATAAGGGCTTCTGATGGAAATCAGTAATTTTTTTACCAATCAAAGCCGACGCGGGGATTTGAACCCCGGGCCTGCTCATTACGAGTGAGCTGCTCTACCACTGAGCTACGTCGGCATTGAAAAAAGTGTAACATAAAAGAGAGTTTGTTGTAAAACAAGAACAGCATGAGATAAAGGTAAGGGATGGTATTACGTTGCGGAGGATTTCTTCTTTTCTTTTTCCAGTTTTCTCTTTTCTTCGTCTCTTATTTCCCTTCTCAACAACTTCCCAACTTTGGATTTTGGCAGCATATCTCTGAACTCAATATACTGGGGGACTTTGTATGGGGCAAGTCTGTCTCTACACCACCTTATAAGTTCAGTACTTCCCACGCCTTTCGCATCTTCTTTTAAGACCACGATGGCCTTTATCCTTTCACCCACCTTCGGATCAGGGATACCAACCACACAGGCGCCTATAACTGTTGGGTGGTCCTGCAAGGCGGCTTCAACCTCTGAGGCAGAAACCCTGTAGGCTTTATGTTTTATTATGTCTGCAGTTCTTTCAACGAATTCCAGCTCTCCTTCATCGTTCATCTTCACGAAATCACCCATTCTGTAATAGATTTCGCCGTTTAAATCAATATAGGAATAGCTCGTTTCCTCAGGTTTATTGAGGTACTGTTTTATTGTATAGGGAGATGTAACGAGGAGTTCTCCAAGCTCGCCAGGTGGAAGTATCTCTAAAGTTTCCCT
>CAIJOT010000015.1 GCA_903822335.1 uncultured delta proteobacterium | reverse complement strand
TATTTATAAAGCTCAGGTATTGTCTCGTCCCTGTAGACAATGCCAGTCGGGTTAGAGGGGTTAGAGATGATAAGTACATCAGGAGGCTTTTTCAATCTGTCATTATGTTCAACAGTAATCTCATACCTTGTCTCTTCCGACACAGGAAGGAAAAGGACATGGGCATCCACGAAGATGCCAAAATTTTTATAACATGGGTAACCAGGGTCAGAAATTGCGAGGGTTTTTCCCCTTTCAAGAAGGGTTGCGAATAATAACAAGAAGGCACCTGATGTGCCGTTTGTTATCACAATCCTCTCAGGGGAAACCTTCACGTGCTCGACCTTCATGTAATATTCAGCGATCTTGTCCCTCAGTTCAGGGAGTCCAAGGCTGTGTGTATAGAAGGTGTGGTTCTCTTTTATCGCCTGTACTGCTCTGTCTTTTACAGATAGGGGGGTTCCAAAATCAGGTTCCCCTATCTCCATATGGACGATATGTTCCCCCCTCCTTTCCATTGCTTTTGCTTGTTCGAGGAGTTCCATAACGTAAAAAGGGGAAATTTTGTCTGCTCTTTCTGTGATGTGAATCTTCTTTTTCATGTAAACTTTACCGTTGCTTCAGGGTCAAAAGGATTTGTCCGGACAGCAAGGGAATAGAGGTAAGGATATTCACTCCGTAAGTGTTTCATATACGCCAACCACTCAACAATGAGTAATGTATACGCCCTCTTGATATCGTTCGAGAGGTGTGCATAATCAGCGTCAGGCAGCCCTTTTAAATCGTCTCTGTAGACTAATTCCTCAGCAACATGGGTAACCGCCCATAGAAGCTCTGTAAACGTTTCATGCTCAAGAAGGTTGGGATTTTCTAAAAGGCCCAGCAGAAAACCTCGTTCATTATTGAGAAAACCTCGTAACGGTTCCAGGCTCTCTTTTTTGCTTTCTATTCTATAAGCAAATGCTTTTATGTTTCTGTGGGCAGCTAAAAAATCTTTACCAGACCAGTCATTTTTCAAAACAAGTTGTTTTCGTAATTCATCAAAACTGTTATCGAAATGACCGAAGTGTTTTATTAAATTTATTCCCACCTCGCTAAAAAAGACACCTATGACCATATTGAGTTTTTTAAGCATGGAACGCTTTTCCCTTACTTTAAGGAGTTGGTCTATGATAATGGTAACCATCAGAACCTGAATAGGTACAAAAGCTATGTATTCTAATAAGTCTATGAAAATGCGCTGGGTATCTCTAAAAATTATAAAATGAAGCAAGTACAGGAGTACGGACAGCGCAATTAATGACACGCTAAATACAATCTGCCAGTTTAAACGTTTCATACATCACCTTAATGTTGTTTTTTTATCTGCTATTACCATATGGTGGAGGCTCAACTGCGACTCCCCTCTTTGCATAGTGGTCTCTCTGGTATATCATCCCCTCTTCAGGAAGATTATGGTGGACAGGCATGTTGGAAATGTAGCAAATTTTCACAGGTTATGTCAATGTTCTGTTCTGCCCCATTGCCTTTCACCAGCCCCGCCTTATCAGCAAAATTCATTGACTTTGTGAATGGATACGCTCATAATGGGAATGCAGTATACATGAAAATGCAGGGAGGAATTACCCATGACACAAGAACAGGTCATTAAATTTACACGCGATAAAAAGGTAAAATTTATTAAATTATGGTTTACCGATATACTTGGTGTTGCAAAGAGTTTCACCATAACCGTTGATGAGCTTGAAGGTGCCCTTAGTGAAGGGATGGGGTTCGATGGTTCCTCTATCCAGGGATTTGCAAGGATAGATGAAAGCGATATGATCGCCAAACCAGACCCCTCTACGTTTACTGTGCTCCCCTATAGGCCAAAAGACAGTGCTGTGGTGGCGAAGATGTTTTGTGACATCCTCGAGCCAGACGGAACACCATATAAGGGTGATCCACGGTATGTTTTAAAGAGAAACTTACAGATAGCAGCGGATATGGGGTTTACCTTCTATGTTGGGCCTGAATTGGAATATTTCTATTTTAAATCAGACCAGGAACCGGAGATACTCGATAAAGGGGGCTATTTTGACCTTACCACTTTGGATGAGGCAACAGATTTAAGAAGGGACACAATCCTTACCCTCGAAGAGATGGGCATAAAAGTGGAATACAGCCACCATGAAGTGGCTCCCTCTCAGCATGAAATTGACCTGAAATACGCTGAAGCCCTGAAGATGGCGGATAATACTATAACATACAGGATTGTGGTGAAAGAAGTGGCAAGAGAGTATGGTGTATACGCCACGTTTATGCCAAAACCTATGTTCGGGGTAAATGGTAGCGGCATGCATGTCCACCAATCACTCTTCAAAGGAAATAAAAACGCCTTCTTCGACACCAAGGATAAATCCTTTCTATCCAACATCGCAAAATGGTACATTGCCGGACTTTTACGGCACGCAAAGGAGATTACACTCATCACAAGCCAGTGGGTAAACTCCTACAAGAGGCTTGTTCCGGGATATGAGGCACCTGTGTATATTTCGTGGGCAAAGCGAAACAGGTCTACCCTTGTGAGGGTTCCCCTTTATAAGCCAGGTAAAGAGAAGGCAACAAGGGCAGAATACAGAAGTCCGGACCCTGCCTGTAATCCATACCTTGCCTTTTCATGCATGTTAAGGGCAGGCCTTGAGGGGATTAAGAATAAATATCCATTACCGGCCCCTATCGAAGAGGATGTATATGGAATGTCGAATGAGAGGAGAAAAGAGCTCAAGATAGAGTCTTTGCCTGGCAGTCTTTATGAAGCTATTGAATATGCAGAGAAGAGCAAGCTTGTTAAAGATACACTTGGGGAGCATGTCTTTGAAAAGCTCATGGAAAACAAGAAGATAGAGTGGGATAGGTTTAGAACCCATGTCTCAAAGTATGAAGTGGAGACCTATCTGCCGATACTGTAAAGACAGGGTTCAAGGGGCCATGGGTTCCAGGGTCCTAGGGTTTGAAACCACTCGAACCCTTAAAGATTTTATCCACAGGTAAAAATATGATAGTGAGGAATATGAATGACCAGGAAGTACTGAGCACCACCTACATTGCCCACCGTGGAGGTGTGGCGAGGATGATGATGACCAGTCACTTTCTGCAATCCATGGAATTTCTCGCTTATGCATTACTCCCTTCGGGGAACGTGCTTGAAGAACACGTAGATGAGGTCGAGGAAATATACTTTATTCTCAAGGGGGGTGGGTTGATGAAGGTGGGGGATGAAGAAAAAGAGGTAAAAGACGGGGATGCCATCTGGATTCCAGCAGGAGATCCCCATCGCCTTGAAAATACAACGAAAGACATGACAATCATTTTGGTCATCGCCGCATATCCTAAATAACTTCATTGGAAGTGAACAGAGGGTTAGACCTTCGATGATAAGTTTTTTTGCAATTTTTTTACATTGGGAAATAAAGAGAAAATCCCTGTCATAAAGAATTGAACAGAAAAGAGCAATACATATTGCTGAAAGGGGGTGGGATACGTAAACCAGGAAGCATTCACTGTCCGGCATAATTTCAGGGGCATTTATTGAGAAAATATAAGGAGGTAAGTATGTCAGAAAAAAAATGGGTTATTGGAATTACTGTGTTTTCTATGATTTTCCTCTTGGCGCTCGGCACTGCTTTTGCAGCAGAAAAACCTATCAAGTTGGGTGTTCTCTTTGTTATGTCTGGACCGATGGGTGGGTATGGTAAACACGGAAATCAGGCAGTGCAGTTAGCCATAGATGAAATTAACGCAAAAGGCGGTATCCTGGGAAGAAAAGTAGTAGCAAT
>CAIJOT010000014.1 GCA_903822335.1 uncultured delta proteobacterium | reverse complement strand
GTAGTGATAAATAGATTTACAGCGTGATTTTGTAAAACAGTATCCCTAAATACTCTTTTGCCGCAAGAGATATGTCGGACATATTCCCTGCGTCAGGTAAGAAGCTCAAAATATCATAGCCTATGCGGAGCGTTTTATATCCTGTAGAGTAAGGGGTAATATCGTGAAAGAATTTATGGAACAATATTACGGATCTTTTCATATGCAAGGCACTGGTTACGAGCAGGATTCTTTTTATGTTGTGTTGTTCACATATTTCTTTTGTGTATTGTGCGTTTTCGTAAGTATCTTTGCTCTTTGTTTCTATCAATAAATGGTTTTCTTTTACTCCGAGCGATAACAGGAATTTTTTTGCAATTTCTGCTTCAACCTCTCTATTGAAAATCTTCCCCCCTGAGAGAATTATTGGTTTTTGAGATATAAGATATAACCGGTATGCCCCGACCACCCTTGCAAGGGCATCATTACTCAGTGACCCCTTGCCATCAATATGGGGGGCATTATCATTTACCCCACCCCCTAATACAACATAGGCATCACATAGCTTGACCTCGTTTATGGAGGGGATTTTATATGCATACTCAAGGGGTATGAGGAGGAACTCTTTTGTTGGTGAAATCGATAACACATACATAAAGAGTGAGAAGGATAAAAGAAAAACCTTCTGTCTTTTCTTTACAAAGAAGATAAGGAGAAGGGGTATTATGATAAAGATACCCGGCAGGTTTATCATACATGTAATGATTTTTTTTATAATGAATGTGATGATAGTGTAACCCCTATCTGCTTTCCTGTTGGTATTTCGAGATCAATTCTTTAATCTTTGGTATTGCCTTTTTTGCAGCCTTTATCCCTTCTTCCATTAACATCTTTTTTTGTGTGAAATCAAACATAGAGATGCCCTTCGTATCTGGTTCTATTAAAACGTCTGCATATTGCAGTTTTATCTGGTTAGTCTGATACATCATAATGTTTACAGACTGGGCAATGACATCTATTAATGAATTTATATCATAGTTCTTAATGTCCTTTTGAAGACTTACAGCTATCACTATGTCTGCGCCCTTGTTCCTTGCTATGTCACAGGCAATATTATTTGTAACCCCGCCATCTACGAGCATCCTGTTTCCAAAGGTGACAGGAACAAAAATTCCAGGTATTGCAGCGGAAGCTTTTATAGCTTTCGCAAGAGAACCTTTTTCCAGTATAATCGTTTCCCCTGTATTGAGGTCAGTGGCTATTGGATAAAATGGTATTTTTGTATCTTCGATCTTCTTTACCTGGACTGCTTGTTCTACAAACGTTTCAAGCTTTGTACCCTGGACAGGGCCGAACTTTGAGTAAATTATGGAGAAATCGAGTATATCATTCTTTTCTATCTTAAATGCTGTCCATTCGAGCTGAAAACTATCAGGATTTGATGCGTATAGACCGCCTATCAGACTACCGACACTTGTTCCAATTATCATGTGTATGGGTATTTTTTCCTGTTCAAATACCCTGATAACACCTACATGGGCAAACCCTTTTGCTGAACCTCCTCCAAGCACAAGGGCAATTTTTGGTTCCCTTTTTTTGGTCACCTCTGGCGTAGTTTGGCATGAGAATAACAGCAGCGTAGCAATAAACAGCAGTAAAAGTTTTTTAGTAACCTGTTCTTTGCCCGACATATTGATTATAGACCTTTTCCTTTCCTATGGTGCTTTTTGGTGCATCACCGTAATTATGACCAGGTGCGACTATCGTTTCATCGGGGAGCGTGAAGAGTTTATTGTGAATGGATGAAACGAGAACTTCCCACGAGCCACCTTGAAGGTCGGTTCTTCCCACAGCTCCAACAAAAAGGGTATCGCCTGTGAATACCATTCCATTGTGGTATAGGGAAATGCTTCCAGGTGAGTGCCCTGGTGTATGTATTACCTTCAAAGAGGTTTGACCTATCGTGATAAAATCCCCTTCCTTGACTGTGATATCTGCAGGTGGTGAAGGTTCTGCACCGAACATATTCATCATATCGGGCGATTGATGTATGAGACTGTATGCCTCGCTCTCATGAATAATAATTTCTGCGTCTGTCAGTTCTTTCATCCTTCTGTTGCCCATAACGTGATCAATGTGGGAATGTGTATTCACTATGTATTTTATATTGTATCCCCTATCCTTGGCCTCTTTTGCTATCCTTTCTTCATCTGATGCAGGATCTATAACAAGAGCTTCGTTGGTTGTTTTACACGCAACAATATATGCGAAGACAGCAAAACCTCCAACCTGAATCTGTTTTACAAACATAAAAACCTCCTCATAGGTGAAAAATAATAATACTTTTTAGTGTTGTTTTTCAATTTTTTTGATAAAATCTTTCTCTGCAATCATTTATTCATAAAGGGAGGGACAATGAAACCTGTTTATATTGAGGCGAGGGATTTACCAGACGCATGGTTTCAGTGTATCCATACTATATTTGAAGACAATGGTGTCCATGAATATGTGATAGATAGAGGTTCCTTTGAAGGGAATAAAAGGAGGGAATTTGATTTGGTAATGGTTCATATAAAATATCCTCAAACAAAGCCATTGATTCCTGATATACCGGTGGAACTCGGGATTCCTGCACCAACAAGCATGGAGTATGTGGAAGAATATTTACAATATTTGATGACTGATAAAAAGGCAGAGAATGAACTGTATACATATGGGGAAAGGTTGACAAATCCCAAAGCAATGATAAGTGGAAAAGAATACCCATTTGGTGTTAACCCTATCATGGAAGTGATAAATATATACAAAAACAGGCAATATGGAACCAATCAGGCAATCATGGAAGTAGGCATGCCTCAGGATATACTCCTTGAAGACCCTCCCTGTCTAAGGCTGATTGATACACGCCTGATGGATGGCAAGTTGCACTTCGTTCTCTATTTTAGAAGCTGGGACCTCTGGGCAGGATTTCCGTCAAATCTTGCTGCAATTCAACTTTTAAAGGAGTATATGTGCCATGAGATTGGTGTTGAGGATGGTACCATAACAGCAGTAAGTAAGGGCTTACATCTCTACGAATACTCCTTTGGTCTTGCTTTGAAGAGGTTGAGAAGGTAATTGTTTTAAAAATGTGAGTGCATAGAAATCTTTCGATACATATCTTTAATGTTTTCTTGTAGTTTACTTATATCTGAATCCTCAGTTATTGTATACGTTTTGTGTAAATTCAATTCTGGATCCAACAACGTGAAGAATAGAACATTATTCTTGGTAGGGATCATTTCTACACATACCCTTCTTTGGTATATGAAAAAGATTCCGTAATATGAGGACTCTATATGTGTATCTTTACAATGATAAGCTGTAAAATTCAAAAGTTCGTTCGCTATATCCCTACATGTGTTTGACGTTATTTTTTCTATAAGTGTTTTTACATGGGATTCTCGAAGATGCTCATTTATCTCTACTTCAAAAGCTTCGGGGCTTCTTCTGTTTGATTTGTCTTTGAGTCTATTCAAATTATACGTGTAATCTATAATTTCAGGATACGTGTATGAATCCTTCTCCCATAATTTTTGGAAGATCGCACTTGCTTCTTCCCACCCAAGCTCTTTTTCTTCATCTATGAAAAGGTTTCTCCTCAAGAGCCTGTCATAGAAATTTTCTATACCTGTTTTTTCCACCCGACTATCCACGTATAAACTCCATATCTGGTTATACCTGCCCCGTATGCGTGATTCCTTATCTTCATCTGGTGCTATTTCAGGGTCATATTTGAAGTCTTGATTGAGGACATCAAGTATATATAAGAATAAACGGTATATCCTGCCATAGAGAAAAGCAGTATCTTTCCAGATTGTTATTTTCACATCCAGATGATCCTTCTTCCTTTTTATCAGGGTTTTTTCGTTCCAGGGGGAGTCTACTTTCTCAATAAATGTACTCTTGATAGAGCGAGCTATTCCCAGTGAATGTGTAACGTCTTGTGCAATTGTTCTTATTTCTTCCAATTAGAATTCGCCTTCTAAGTTATAAAGCCCAAGAAGGAGTGTTTTTGATTTCATGCATATTGAATCTTGCTCTGTTGAAAAAGGCGTTATTGAAAGGACTTCCATGAGGTATTTTCTTGCCCTTTCTGAATCCCCTTTTTTTGCGTATATATGCCCCATGTGGTAGGTGGTTATTTCTTTCATACTATTGTATTTCGATATGAGCTGTTCCATTCTTTTCAGTTTTATGAAGGTTTCTTCTTTTTGATTCTGGGTTATTGAAGGTTCATTTACAGTTTTTTCATAGTATGTTTGGAAGAACCGAACTGTATTCAGAACCCCTTTTGTATAGTCATAAATTTTGAGAAAGATTTTTAATGAATTTTCCAGCTCACCTTTTTGTGTCAGTTCCTCTGCCTTTTTAAAATAACCCTGTATATTGGAATCGTTTATGGCAATATCCTTTTGTATAGATTGTGCAGGCTGTTTTTTAAGTTTTTTCTCGACCCCCTGGGATAGGTCAGGGAAAAACAATGTGAAAAGAAAAAATGCGGCGAGGAAAGGGATTGTTTTCAACCCCTTCCTCTTTAAGGAATCTATTTTATTGCCTCTCTCAGTTTGTTTCCTGGTTTGAATTTTGGTATTTTGCATGAGGGAATTTTTATCTCCTTTCCTGTTTTGGGATTTCTTCCTATTCTTGCCGCCCTCTTTGTAACTGTGAAGGTGCCAAAGCCAGTGAGTGCGACTTTGTCGCCGTTTTTAAGGGCCTTTATAATATTATCCATGAAAGCATTTATTGCTTTTTCTGCTATGGATTTTTTAATGCCGGCATTGTTTGCAACATTTACTATAAGCTCAACCTTTGTCATTCTGTTCACCTCCTTTCGCAAGGTATAAAACTGTAAAGTATATCAATCTGGCGGTGCAGGGAATTGAACCCCGGACACTGCGGATATGAGCCGCATGCTCTAACCATCTGAGCTACACCGCCTTATTTTTCATATATGATATAATACTAATGTTGTCAATATAAATTGGATACATGGATGTTTTTATTTCTTCCTGGATTGACATTTATGGTATAAATCCATATCCCAAATGAACGGAGGTTGTATGAAGGTATTGGTTACCGGTGGTTGCGGATTTATAGGTTCACACGTAGTGGATGCCTATATTAATGATGGCCATGAAGTAGTGATAGTAGATAATCTCTCTACAGGAAAAACGGAGAATAAGAACGAAAAGGCAAAACTCTACAAAGTAGACATTTGTGATGAGGGTGTAAGGGATGTTTTTTATAAAGAAAAACCGGATATCGTGAACCATCATGCAGCACAGATTTCTGTCCCTTTATCTGTGAAGGAACCATTAATGGATGCAGAGATTAATATTAAAGGAACAATCAGGCTTCTCGAATTATCAAGGGAATACGGGGTCCAAAAGTTTGTGTTTGCTTCTACAGGAGGTGCAATATATGGCGAAGCAGAAAAAGTCCCCACTGATGAGGGATATTCTCCTGAGCCTTTGTCCCCTTATGCAATCTCGAAATTTGCAAGTGAAAAGTATATAAAGTTTTATCGCAGTTTATATGGCCTTAGGTTTGTTATTTTACGGTACAGCAATGTGTATGGGCCGAGACAGATTCCCCATGGAGAAGCAGGCGTTGTTGCGATCTTTACAGAAAAACTTCTTGCGAACGTACATCCCACGCTCAACCATTTTCCCGATGAAGAACGAGGCATGATAAGGGATTATTGTTACGTGAAAGACATAGCCAGTGCAAACATCACTGCAACGAAGAGTACAAAAACAGGCATGTTTAATATAGGTACAGGTAAAGGAACACGTACGCTGGATTTATATAGATACACCATCAATGCCCTGAGAAGAAAAGGGAAAGCAATACCCCAGGAGTTTGAAGACCCTAAAAGGGCTATCGCACGGCCAGGAGATTTAAAGGTAAGTATACTTGATGTGAGGAGAGCCAAAAAAGAGCTTGGTTGGAAAGCAATATATGATATGCAGAATGGATTATTTGAAACTGTCGATTGGTACTTAAAAAATGAGACTTAAAATACTCGGGACTGGAACTTGCATTCCATCATTGCAAAGGTGTTCTTCTTCTTATTTACTTCTGACCGAAAAATATAAGATTCTCGTGGATGTGGGACCATCTGTGGTAAGAAGGCTTGTTGAGTTTGGCTATACGACGAACGACATAGATATTATTATTCTTACCCATTTTCATGTAGACCATACGGCAGACCTTTCAACGTTTCTCTTTGCCTGCAATTATGATGTAGAGCCGAGAGTAAAAACCCTTATTCTCATTGGAGGGCAGGGTATCTATAAATTCTATAAAGGTCTTTTGAATATATATCCATGGATGTTACCGAAATCATATAGACTTATTCTAAAAAGTATTCCTAAAGGTAAGCTGAAATTAGAGAACCTCTTGATTGAGACCTGTCGAGTAAACCATAATCGGGAAAGTATCGGAATAAGAATAGAAGAAAATGGGAACATAACATTTACAGGGGACACAGATTATTCAAGAAATCTTGTAAGACTCGCGCAAGGAACAGATCTTCTCATTTCCGAATGTGCATTTCCTGAAAGAAAGGTAAAGGGGCACCTGAATTTGAGTGTTTTAAGGCGCATGGTGAGTGAGGCACAGCCTGAGAAGGTGATTATTTCTCATCTCTATCTGGAATGGGAAGATTTTAAAGGGGTGTTATACACTCCATATCTTATCGGTGAGGACGGAATGGAGATGGACATTTAGCAGAAATCACGTAATTGTAGTATGCGTTGTTTATTTTTTTAAGATAAGCATCCCTGGTTGTATCTCTATTTCATATTTTTTGGATTTTTTGAGTTCCTGTAACAGATAATTCTCAGCATGTTCTGATATTATTATCATTGTCCCTTGCTGCTTTAAATATGTCATACCTCTTTTTATATAAGCCTTTGTTTCTTCTATAATAGGTGGGTCTTCTTCCCACACGTAATGGAGGGCAGGTTGGACAAATATAAAGTCGAAGGCATTATTAAGGAGAAAAGGAAATTCAATTTCTAAATGAAAGAAACCGTTTCGTTTCGCTATCTCTTTTGATTCAATAAACCAGTCTTTTTTTCTTAAACTTTCCCACGTATATTCGTCACTATCCAAACTAAATAACATATCTTGTGTTTTTTTATTATCAACCGATTTACTGAAATATGTTGTTGTGATGATGTCCAATAGGTCCCTTATCCTCTCTGTGTAAATCTTCAGGTTAACTTCAATCTCCTCTCTGCTCTTCAAGTCTTCTTTAATTTTTTCCGAGAGAGAGAAATAAAGTGTATACATTTCTTTAAAATCCATTATCACGTCTTCGGGATGTTTATTGAATAGGTTCATCTGATTTTTTACATCAGAAGTGCTGGAAATGTCTTTAAGTGATATCCCGATAAGTGGGTTGCCTAATTTATAATGCGATGCAGTGGAGTTGAAGCGGTTATTCATTATATTCTGGAGTATATCAAAAGATATATGTGACCTCTCTATGCCGTAGAGAAGATTGTTAATAATGTATTTTTTCAATCCCAATTCATCTTCCCACTCTGCTGTGAATGTATTTTTTTCTTTGTAGGGCAATACAAAGGATATGTAGGCTAAACTATCTATAAGTTGGGTAGTGATATTACCAAAACAGGGCGTCATGTCGAGTATTTTCAGGGAAAGGAGGTCTTCTTTTGTGTAATGTGCGCCCCTTTCTTTTAAGATAATTTCTTCAAGATTTAAAGCAGGTTCGTATGCTTTCTTAATAAATAAATAGGAAAAAACATCTGATGTATTGTATTCATTCATTATATTCTGTCTTATATAATCTTTATTTTCCAACTGAATATGTTTTTCCTCCAAATATGCTTCAGTTGACAGGAGTTTTTTTTCTGGAAGGAGTTCTTTGTATGTGTTTATGATTTTGGGGTAAATATCTACCCTTTTTCTCAAGCCCTGTATGGATTTATGGATATAAATCTTTTTTTCTTTTAATACCTCTATGAGCCCTTTTCTCTCTTCTTCCAATGCCTCGGGGATGGTCTTTTTTAGTCCACACAATGAAAATATTTGATAGAAAAGGTGTATAGTTGCTTCATCTCCTTCAAAGAGAGATGTTTCCAGGTCTATTTCAAATAGTCTTATATCAAAATGGAGTGGTTTTTTTAGAAGCACCCAGTGTCTGCCGTTTGTAAGTATGCCCCAGGGGGTCTTCGTTTTTTTTAAAAGGTACATCATCTGATATATCGGTATCCTGTTTTCAAATTCTAAATAGAAACCGCTTATGCCTTCTTGAAGGTTTCTTCCGTATCTTTTGAGGAGCAATATACAGAGTGCATTGTTATAGTATTCTCTTGATTCCCAGAGTTGCGAGCTCTTTGCTTTCTCTTCCTCGGAAGCAAACATTACTACATCAGGACCCTTGATGTGCTCTTCGAAGAATTTTGGTTTTGACTCATAGGCATAGCCGAGTATTTTCAGGATAGGCTTTATCAGGTGTGTTTCTGTGTGTATCTCGCTTGCAAATTTTTTTATATCCTGAAATTTTATGAGAATCTCTGAAATGGATGTGTATAAACTTTCTTCTCCTGGCAGGCGGAGGATTTCTTCAATACTGGCCTGAGAAAAAAGTGTATTCCTTGAAATTGATGGATGCATGTGTGTGAAATAATAATAGTTTAATTTCCGTTAGTCAAGGAGAGGGATATCTTTTTCTTCTTTATTTATACCCATCTTCTGAATTCTTTCAATCTCTTTCAGTTTTATCTTTATGATAATAATAAGTCCGATTATGCCTATCCAAAAAATGGCTAAGGTCTGGAAAATGATGAACCTGTCATATGACACAGCGGGAAACACATCTACCTTTTCCTGTTGAGCCAACAGGTTTGTTGCATGTATCAGCATCAATGTTATTGTAATAATGAACCGCTTCATTTATCCTCCTAACTCACAAAGCCGAAAACTGTCATAATCACAAAGTAGAGGAAATATATTATGCCAATCCATGTAAACAGGGGGCTTTTTTCTCCACGGTTTGATTTCTTATCAAAAAAGGGTATGAGGAAGAAGAAAAGTATACCGCATGATATGAGTATAATAGCGATCATCTCACCGTTTAAACCAAGAATTTCTCCCGGGAATAGTTTTAATGTCTGGAAAAGGAAAAGGAAATACCATTCAGGTTTAATATTTTCAGGTGCCGGGGCAAGAGGGTCTGCCTTTTTACCAATCTCAGGCGGCACAAGTGTAGCCAGTGTTACAACTATCCCCAGTATTATCAGCCATATGATAAGGTCTTTATAAAACAGGTTTGGGAAAAAAGGGATCTCTTTATGTGCTTTCTTCTCAAGGGATAATGGCACGCTCATGCCATGATATTGAACGAGGAGGATATGCAATCCAATGAGAAAGAGTGTAGCGAGGGGAAGAATTGATACATGAAAGGCATAAAAACGGATTAATGTCTCGCCTGTTACATCAATACCTCCCCGTAGGAAGGCCTTGATGAAATTGCCAATAACAGGTAGGTTACCTGCTCCTCCCGTTGCGACTTTAACCGCTGCGAAAGCCCTTTCGTCCCAGAGAAGAAGATACCCACTCAGCCCGAAAAAAATAGAAATGCCGAGAAGCATGAAGCCAGAAAACCACAGGAATTCTCTCGGTTTTCTGTATGACTTTAAAAGAAGGGTACTCCACACATGAATAAACAGGAAAACAATTGCAAGCTGTGCACCCCAATGATGGAGAGAACGAAAGAACCATCCCATGTTTAATTTTGTGACAATCTCTATGATACTCTTATAAGCATGTTCAAAATGTGGTACATAGTAAAAAGAGAGGATCATCCCTGTAATGAATTGGATAACAAAGAGAAAAAGGGTTATACCACCTGTATAATACCAGATCTCATACTTGTGTGTAGGCACAAGTTTCTTTTTAGCGAAATCCTTTATTTCCTCTACATCATATCTTTCTTCAACCCAGTTCTTAAGCCTTTGGCAGTTCAACCTTTATCCCCTTTTTAGCAACAATGAGTTTTTCACCTTCGATCTTGAAATCGAAAAACTCGAGTGGTTTTGGTGGTGGTCCTTCAATATTTTTCCCGTTTTCATCAAACCAGCCTTTATGGCAGGCGCAGTAAAACTTCTTATCTTCGGGTTTGTACGTTATGTTGCACTCCATGTGCGTGCATACACCTTTTAATGCCGTAGATGTGCCGTTAGCGTTTTTGAAGAATAATCCAACCTTACCTCCCCATGCGAATGGTTTTACAGAATTGGGGGGTATATTCATGAAATCCTTCGTATTAAGAACAACGAAATCAGGTTCTTTTCCAAGTGTAGGAAAGGCAAATTTTAAAAGCGCATAGGCGCTTCCTGAACACAATGCAACTAACCATCCACCAAATAAGGTGTTGAGAAATGTTCTCCTTGTGATGAGAGAGTAATCAATCTTCATCTTTACCCATACTGAATATTTTTTTAGACTTATATTTTAACAGTTGTTTTCGCAACCCGACAATGGAATCTGTCGGTCTCACATCCTTGGGGCAGGCATCTATGCATCGTAACACCATATCACAACCCCAGACCCCTTTATCATCATTGACAGCCTCTAAAGAACGTTTTGGTCTTTCATCTCTTGAGTCAAGAACGAATCTTTCCAGCTTAGCAAAAGCTGCAGGGCCTATGTAATCCGGGTCTTTCGATGGTACCGGACAGGCACCGTAACAGCTTGCACAGAGGATGCAATTCACATATTGGTCTATCCGCTTTCTCTCTTCTTCGGTCTGCGGAATCTCCTTTTCAGGATTTTGGTTTCTTCTGATAAGGTATGGCTTAATTTTTTCATACATTTTCCAGAAAGGAGTCATGTCTACAACAAGGTCCTTTATAATTTGAAGATTTGGCAAGGGTTCAAGAATGATTGTATCAGTTCCAAAGGATGCTGCTTGCGTTCTACAGGCAAGATCAATCTTACCATTAATGACCATAGCACATGAACCACATACCGCTGATCTGCATGAAGACCTGAAGGCAAGCGTTCCATCAATTTCATCTCTGATTCTGAGGAGAACCATGAGTATGGTCAATCCTGGAATGACTCTCACCCTGTAGGATGTGAAGTAGGGTTCTCTATCATGTTCAGTGGAATCGTATCTCAAAATCTTAAAGGTATAGCTATCACTTCTCAATATTTTCTCTCCATAGGGGTATATCGGGTTATAACAACATCTTTGTAAGAAATGGATGGTTCACCATCTTTTCCTAATGTAGCCACCGTATGCTTGAGCCAGTCTGCATCTTTTCTCTCCGGGAAATCTCTTCTCCAATGGGCACCCCTGCTTTCTTCCCTCAAGAGGGCACCAAGGACAATGATGTGGCATATATCAAGCATATATTCGAGTTCTATAGCCCCTATAAGCTCGTAATTCATGTGGGGTTTTGGGGATGAAACCTTAACATGCTTGTATTTTTCTTTTAATTCAAGGATTTTATTGAAAGCTAATTGCAACTCTTCCTTTGTTCTAAAAATACCCACATATTGACTCATCGTTCCTCTGAGTTCCTCAAGTATCTTAAACGGTTTTTCATGTCCCGAATGAGTCAATTTTTTTATCGTCTCTTCGACTTCTGTCTTCCTGCCCATCACTAATTTTTCATCCAGCTTTATTTCATTTGTTTGAAGATACTCTTCTATTGCAATGGCACCTAATTTGCCGAATACGATCGTATCGAGCAAAGAATTTCCGCCGAGTCTGTTTGCCCCATGCACGCTCACGCAAGCACATTCTCCTGCAGCATAAAAACCCTTCACGATTGTTTCGGCTTTTTCATCCGTATCTATTCCGCCCATAGAGTAGTGTTGGGCAGGCATGATAGGAATAGGCTCAAGTATGGGATCAATCCCGATAAAATCCAAACATATGCTTCTTATCCCTGGCAGTTTTTCCATTATTTTCTTCTCTCCAAGGTGCCTCAGGTCGAGCTGTATGTAATTGCCCAGTTCACTTTCAAACCCTCTTCCCTCTTCGATTTCTGTCTGGATACTTCTTGATACAATATCTCTTGGGGCGAGCTCCATGGCTTTTGGTACATATCTCTCCATGAACCTCTCGCCCTTATTATTCACAAGGTAGCCACCCTCGCCCCTGCATCCCTCTGTCATTAAAATGTTTGTTCCAATAAGAGAAGTTGGATGGAATTGTACAAACTCCATATCTTTTATAGGAATCCCTGCCCTGTAAGGTATGCCTATGCCACTCCCTGTATTGGTAAGTGCATTGGTGGAGTAATAGTAGACCCTTCCATATCCACCTGTTGCAAATAATGTAGCCTTTGCCAGTACAGGTATGATTCTCCCGTTTAGCTGGTCTAAGACAATTACACCATGACACTTGCCGTCACCCACCACCAGTGCAAGGACTATGTATTCTGAATAAATGTTTACTCCTTTATATACGGAGCGTTCAAAGAGGGTATTCAGTAATACATGGCCTGTGATGTCTGTGGAGTAGCATGTCCTCGGATAGCCAGCGCCTCCAAAGGGCCTCTGAGCGATTGAGTTATCAGGAAACCTGCTGAATGGGCATCCCCAGTGTTCCATCTCGTATACAATAATAGACGCTTCTTTACACATGATTTCGGCAGCATCCTGATCTGCGAGATAGTCACTGCCTTTCACCGTATCAAAGGTATGTTTTTCCCATGTATCATCTTTGGCCTCCGGATTGTTTGCAAGGGCTGCATTTATTCCGCCCTGTGCAGCAATTGAATGTGACCTGATTGGGTGTACTTTTGAAAAAAGTCCTACATTGTACTTGTCACAAAGGCCAACCGCTGCTCGGAGTCCAGCAAGGCCTCCACCTACAATGAGGACATCATGGTAAAGCATAATTATGAAGTTACGTAATATATGTAGATCAACGCTGCCGAAATGATTGATGCTACAACGTTGGAAACCCAGAACAACAGTTTCTCTTTTCTGTACCCAAAATCCATGACAATAGTTCTTAAGCCATATATGCTGTGAAAGGTAAAGAGTATCAGTATAAGAACGTCGAGAACCGGTTGTCTATGTAAACTCAATGCCCAGTCTGGTTTCTTATCTTTTGTAAACAGGAAAAAACTTGTCAGTATTTTTATTCCAAAAAGGATTATGAGTGATACACCGCTGATTCTGTGAAAGAGCCATATAAACATAACTGTTTTTAGATACCAGTTAGCCATGTTTTTTGTCAAGATAATTTTTTCACAAATGGGCAGGGTATCTTGGAAAAATCTCTTGACTTTTAAAGGGAAACAAACAAATAATTAATCAATCAAAAAAGGAATATTTGTATTCCATGGGTTATTAAAAGGAGAAGATGGTGGAAGAGAAACAGTTACAGCCTGAAGATGATGAGATAAATCTTTTAGATTACGTAATAGTTATTGCAAAGCGTAAAAAGTTGATTATTCGTATTACCTTAGGGATCGCGATACTCACTGCCATAATAAGTCTTATTCTGCCGCCGACATATAGGGCTGAAACAAAGATACTGCCGCCTCAACAGTCAGGCCAGGGTTCGATGTCTCAGCTTTTGGGTCAGTTGGGGGGCGCTGCCGGTCTTATCGGTTTACCCTCGGGCGGCTTAAAGACCCCAAACGACCTTTATATTGCCTTATTAAAGACCAATAACATCTTAGACCGTATGATTGACAGGTTTGATCTCATGAAGTTTTACAAAGCCAAATCGAGAGTGCGGCCAAGGAAAGCTCTTTCAGGTGCCGTTGAAGCAAAAGACGACAAGAAAAGTGGCATCATAACAATCGCTGTTATGGACAAAGACCCGAAAAGGGCTGCACAGTTTGCAAATGCCTTTGTTGAGGAGTTGAGGGCGCTTAATAAAGGGCTTGCGGTGACAGAGGCAAGTCAGCGGAGACTATTCTTTGAAGAACAACTTGAGGATGTGAAAAAGGCTTTGGTGGCAGCAGAAGAGGACATAAAGGGTTTTCAGGAAAAGACAGGCGCCATGCAAATGGAATCTCAGACAAGGGCAGTGATTGAGGGTATTGCAAAACTGAAGGCAGAGATTGTTGCAAAAGAAGTCGATTTGAGGGTTTTGAAAACATATTCAACTGCAAGTAACCCGGATGTGAAGAAGGCAGAAGAAGGTTTAAAAGGTCTGAAGGCTGAATTGAACAATTTGCAAGCAAAAAATAAAATAGAACATGACCCCTTAATGCCAACAGGCAAAGCACCCGGGGTTGGATTGGAATATGCGAGAAAATTAAGAAATTTTAAGTTTTATGAGACCCTTTATGAACTCCTCATCAAACAGTACGAGGCGGCAAAGCTTGATGAAGCCAAGGATGCAACGATTATCCAGGTAGTTGATAAGGCAGAACCGCCGGAGCAGAAGTTTAAGCCTAAACGGAGGCAAATGGTGATGATTGCCGGTGTTGTTGGTTTTTTCCTGTCAATATTTGCAGCCTTTATTATGGAATATACAGAGAAGTCTTCCTCTAACCCCGAAAACAGGGAAAGGATTGATGAAATAAAGAAGCTTTTTCCCTTAGGTCTTTTTCGCAAAGCTAAGAGCGTTTTTACTAATAAAAAATTAAAGGAAACATAACGAGGAGCAAAGCATGGTAAGATTCAGACAGACTTCGGCAATCCTTTTTTTTATATTAATATGCTGTGGCAGCTTGTTGGCGCAGCAGCCCACATTCCAGCAGCAGCCCACATTCCAGCAGCAGCCCACATTCCAGCAGCAGCCCACATTCCAGCAGCAGCCCACATTCCAGCAGCAGCCCACCACGAAAATACAACCAAGTGAAGAGAAGCCTTCAGCATTCGAACGTTATATAACAGACAAGGTGATAGAAATCAGCGATTTTCAGTTTGATATCCTCAAGAAGCAGGACGGTACTACCTTCCAGTATACTAATCGGGCAATTACAAAAGGAATGATTGCTGTACCTGTTCAAATCACAAAAGGGACAACCAGACCCAACCTGGTTGATGCTGGATTTGTTGTCGGGACTGCCGAATCAATTGCAAGAGCGTTTCAAATAATAGGTTTAAGGCTGCCCTTTACCATATCAACAGACGTCAAACAATACGGCTACGACCTTTTCAGACAATCTCCTGCTGCTTTTGCACCTCTTAGCAATGTTCCGGTAGGACCGGATTATGTACTGGGGCCGGGCGACGAAGTGAAGATTACCGTATGGGGCAGTATTGACGCAATCTGGAATGTTTTTGTGGACAACCACGGAAATATCTCACTTCCTAGGGTGGGCGCATTGAACGTTGCCGGCCTGAGTTATCAAAATCTGAAGGAGGTGCTCCATAAATCGTTGTCACGGTATTTCACAGGATTCGAGATGAACGTGAGTATGGGGCAATTACGAACAATGAGTGTTTTTGTTGTTGGGAATGCTGAAAGACCCGGAAGCTATACGCTTTCATCCTTTTCATCAGTCATAAACGCCCTTTTCGAGGCAGGCGGTCCGGGTAAGACCGGGACAATGAGGGATATACAGGTGAAGAGGAATGGAAAGGCTATCGTTCACTTTGACCTGTATGACTTTTTGCTCAAGGGTGACAAAACGAAAGATATACGCCTCCTTCCGGAAGATGTGGTCTTTATTCCACCAGTTGGTGTGCTCGTTGCCATAACAGGAAGCGTAAATAATCCTGCCATATATGAGCTCAAAGATGATACCACCATACCTCAGCTTATCGAGATGGCCGGCGGGTTGGATACT
>CAIJOT010000013.1 GCA_903822335.1 uncultured delta proteobacterium | reverse complement strand
TATGCAGAATTCATATCCGGAACCTTTCTCCCGGAGACAATTACCATGGGGCTTATTCCAGTGGGAGGGTACTATGTAGAAGTAGGGTTTGGCCCACGGGTTATCGGGGTACATTCTGCGAAAGATTTTGGAACATTATCAGGAATCATGTCCAGCCAGAAGTTCAAAGACCTTACCCTTCAAATCAAATCGCTGGTCTATAATTACAGAACAGCGGTTCTTGAACCAACGGGCAGGGTAAAAAAGGAATATTACACCATACAAAAAAGTGTATGGAAACTGAACCAGTATTATGACCTCAGGCCAGACAAAAAAGAGGAGTACAAAGACTTCATCATCAATGAGCATCTTCCAACCATGGAGAAGATTGATTATGTGGAGGTGGCAGGAGGATGGAATGTGATTCTTGGAGGCATAAGTGAGATTATAGCGGAGTTTACATTCAAAGACCCTGTTGATATCGGACGCCTTTTAGGCAATGAAGATTTCAGAAGAATTACCTTAAAACTCAAGAACGAGTATGTCAGGAATTATTCAAGCCGTATACTGCGTTGTACAGAACGTTTTGATGAACCAAAATGGTTCAGACTTTAACATATATTAAAAAGGAGGGGAGGCATATAACAAAACCAATGGATTCACGTTTATGTACAGTAATTGATGAATCTAATCGAGGTAGTATTTTTTCAAAAAATCTTAATAAAAGGGGGTCGTTATGGCAGAAGTTAAAAAATTTCCATATCCGGAGGAAGTAGTTATACCACCAGAATTAGAGGGATGGGAGGAGATGTACGCACCTCAGCGGTTATTCAGTAAGGATAGAGAGGAGTGGGATAAAGCGCACTTTTGGTTTCAGGACAAGATCCACGCACCTGAGCCTATGTATCCCCTCGACGATATATTCCAGGAGGCGTGGCAGATATCGCTTTCAGGGTATACGACGAGGGTCTTTTGCATTCCTCCGGCCCAGGGCATAGCCCAGAGAATGCTGGGTTGCTACATGTACATAACCCCGGTAGAGCCACCACCGGGAGAGATTATCGGGGAGAAGGCGGCGCTATTCGGGCAAAGGGTGCCCTATGTTTTTCAGAACTACGAAACAAAGCTCTGGCCCGCATGGTATGAGAAGTTCTCAGCCCTGGGAAAAGAGATGGAAGCACTTAAGATTCCAAAGGAACTTCCCAAGTATGTCCCTGACGACGAGGTTCTCCCCGTACCGAGGGGATACACTGACGGCTACCTTTTGATTGAGACATTCAATACGATCGTGAGCCAGATGTTTAAAGCATGGCAGTTCCACTTCGAGTATTTGAACCTGGCGTATCTTGCGTATCTCATGTTTGTGGACACAGCAAAAAAGTTATTCCCGGGGATTAAGGAGAGCACCATCGGTAAGATGGTTGCCGGTGCCGATGTGTCCATGTTTCGCCCGGAAGAGGAGCTCTGCAGGTTGAGCAGGCTGGCAGTCCAGGAACCGCCTGTTGGCAGTATCCTCAAGAAGGACACTTCTGCTGCTGAAAAGGTGCAGGAGCTGAAAGGGACTGAGGCTGGCAGGACATGGCTCGCAGAACTCGAACGGATAAAGGACCCGTGGTTCTTTGTCTCATGTGGAAGTGGGTGGTTCCACTACGAGGGAAGTTGGATAACCAAGATGGATATACCCTTCAGCTACATGAAAAGCTACGTGGAAAGGCTTGATAAGGGGGAAAAGATAGAAAGGTCACTCATGGGGATCTCCGAAGAAAGGGACAGGATTGTCGCTGAGTACATAGCCCTTATCAGAACCGAGGATGATAAGAAGTCTTTCAACGATGCGTACACGGTGGTGAGGTCCATATACAAATATGCCGAAGACCATCTTTTCTGGGTTGAGCACTGGCTGCATACAATATGGTTTGCGAAGATAAGGGAATTTGGTGATATCCTTACGAAATACGGGGTGCTGAAAGCATCGGATGACATATACCTCTTCAACAGGTTCGAGGTACCCATGTTGCTCGAGGACGTAGTGACCTCATGGGCGTTGGGAATAGGTGCGCCCACAAGAGCGAAATTCTGGCAGGAAAAGGCTGCGAAGCGGCAGAAGATACTCGACGCAGCGAAGAAATGGGCGCCTGTGCCTGCGCTCGGTGTGCCGCCTGAGGAGATATCTGAGCCCTTTACCGTTATGTTGTGGGGTGTAACAACAGAATCAGTGCAACAATGGTTGAAAGGCGGGGCCGCTGAAACGGGTGACGTCAACGAGCTCAAGGGATTTGCCTCGTCAGCTGGGGTTGCCGAGGGACCAGCACGGGTACTGAGGCTTCTCGAAGATGTCGTCAAGTTGCAGCCTGGTGAGATCGTAGTCTGTCCGTGCACAAATCCATCATGGGCACCCGTGTTCACAACGATAAAGGCAGCGGTGACAGATATAGGAGGCCTCACGTCCCATGCGGCAATTGTGTCGAGGGAATACGGTCTGCCTGCGGTAACAGGTACTGGTGTTGCCACATCCGTGATAAAGACGGGGGACATCATAAGGGTAGATGGTGCTATGGGTATAGTGACTATTCTGAAAAGGGCATAAGCTTAAGGACTTTGATTAAATGGGGGTACGATTCCTGTACCCCCAATATTTTATTGAGAATTAAGGGGGTTGTAATGCCGGAGAAATGGATTTACTGGTTGAAAGAGCTTGGCGCCGGAGACAACAACATAGTTGGGAAGAAGTGTGCCAATCTCGGAGAATTAACTAAAGGGGGATTTCACGTACCACCTGGATACGCCTTAAGTGTGGAGGCATACAAAAGGTTCATGACGGAGACAGAGGTTACAGACCTTTTGTTGGAATTTTTAAAGACCTTCGATGCAGATGCTGATAATATCGCTCACACTATGAGATTTGAAAAGGCATCGCAAGAAATGAGGCGTATCGTTGAATCCATAAAGATACCGCCTGACATGGAAGAAACAATCAAAAACTATTACCAAGAGCTATGCAGCATTACCGGCTGTGTGAATCTCTATGTGGCAACACGTTCCGCAGGCCCTGTAAGCCATCCGGGCCAGTATGAGACATACCTCAACGTGTGCGGGGCCAACGATGTCGTGACAAACGTGAGACGGGTATGGTCAAGCACATGCAATACCCGTTCTGTCATTGCCAGGGCAAGACTGGGTCTCCCACTCCATTATGACCCTATAGGTGTGGCGGTGCTCACAATGGTTGATGCGAAAGCGGCTGGCGTTATGTTCACGGTAAACCCTGTAAACGGCGACGAGTCAAAAGTGGCAATAGAGGGCAGCTTTGGCTTTGGCGAAGCTGTCGTGTCGGGAAATGTGACACCAGACAGGTACCTGGTGGACAAGGTGACACTGGAAATAGAGGAGAGGGTAGTATCGGATAAGCACACGGAATTCGCTTACAACCCCGATACGAAAGAGATGGAGTATAAGGAGGTACCGCCTGATCAACGAAAAGCCCCATGCCTTGAGGACAGGGAGATTATTGAGCTCACAAAGATTGCAAAGAAGGTGGAAGCACACTTCAAGTGCGCCCAGGATTTAGAGTACTCAATTTCCATGAGTCTTCCTTTCCCTGAGAACATCTTTCTCGTCCAGGCACGCCCCGAAAGCGTATGGGGCAAGAAAAAGAAAGAATCTGTCCTTGGAAAAAAGACTGGTTTCGATCTCCTGTTTGAGAAGGCTTTGACCCCCACAAAAATAAAAGTTTAGGTGAGAAGATGCAAAAACATCTCCTCTTAATAGCTACTCTCGACACAAAGGGCAGGGAAGCAGAATATGTGAGAGACTGTGTACGGGAACGCGGTGTCAGCCCCATACTGATGGACATCGGCATATTAGGCGGGCCGCCCGTAGACCCGGATATCGCAAACAAAGACCTGGCAGAGGCCGCAGGGTATCACCTTGAGGAGCTGGTTAAGAACAAAGATCGCTCCAGCGCAGTCAAGGTAATGCAAGAGGGCGGGGTCATCGTTGCACACCGTCTCCTGCAGGAAGGCAAGCTCCACGGTGTGATCGGCTTGGGCGGTGGAACAGGCACAGCAATGGTCACCCATATTATGCGTTCCCTTCCGTTCGGTCTCCCAAAGCTTGTCGTGTCTACCGTGGCGTCGAGGGATGTAAGAGAGTTTGTGGAAACAAAAGACATTGTCATGTTCCATTCGGTGGCAGACCTCCTCGGTTTCAATGGGTTCATGCGGCATATCCTCGGCCAGGCAGCGTATGCTGTCTGTGCCATGATGGACAAAGGCAGTGCAATCACCAAAGAAAGACCCATGATAGCGGTGACAGCCTACGGCATCAATTCTCAACCTGCTGTCTTCGCCGAGCCTCTCCTCTGGGAGAAAGGATACGAGATGATTGCATTCCACGCAAACGGTTGCGGGGGCATGGCTATGGAGCAACTGATCGCTGAGGGCCAGATAGCCGGGGTCCTCGATTTTACCCCCCATGAAATAGCAGACGAGATGTTCGGGGGGTACTGCAAGGGGATT
>CAIJOT010000012.1 GCA_903822335.1 uncultured delta proteobacterium | reverse complement strand
TAAGGCCGGAACACTATTTTGCTCCCTGCTCCGCCTGCGCTTTTTACCCACTTCATGCTCAAAATTCGCTCAACTCGCAAACTCGGCCTAATGGCCTCAAACAATGCGAGTCGTCCGTCGGAATGCTCTTTTTTGCAAAGTGGGTTACCCAAAAATGCTCGAAGTCGCGACTCGCAAAAAGTTCTTCCGGCCATTTTACGTATAGCACAGATGTTGATGTACTCAACTTCATGATATTGCTACACAATAACATTTTGCAATAAACAAATTGAGGAAACTCTAATAAATTCTATCCTTGACAAAAGGAAAATGGACTTTTATAATATGTGAAATTTTTCATTATAACTTGGAGGATTTATGTGGGACCACTTAAGCCTTAAAGAAATTGTTGAAATTGCTAAGGATCCATATCCATCCATAAGAAAATGGGCAAAGGATACAGGGAAAAAAGTAGTAGGTAGCACCATTGCAGATGTGCCGGAAGAGGTCATCCATGCCTTTGGTTTTTTACCAGTTTCCCTGATTGGAACAGATAAACCATTGAAAAAAGCCCCCAGTCGCTTGCCGGATAATGCATGCTCCCTCGCAAGAAGCAATCTCGAGCTTGTATTGAGCTATGAAGGTGACCTTTTTGATGGTTTTGTTCTGCCACAGGTGTGTGATACCACCCAACACCTGTCAGATATCTGGAGGATAAGCTTTCCTGATAAATATGTCGAGAGTTTTCTTGTACCACGTCAGGCCGACAGGCCCAGTGCACGATACTGGGTCAAAGAGGAAGTTGAAAGATTGATAGCGTCTCTTACAGGCTGGTCGGGAAAAGGCTTAAAGGATGAGGATTTGAAAGAATCAATAAGGATACACAACGAGAACAAGGGTTTGCTGAAGGAGATATATGAGATAAAAAGGCAATACCCTGCATCTCTCTCCAACAAAGAATTATTCTCACTCTTTAAGCTATCCATGCAGGTAGACAAGGTAGAATTTAATAAAAGCCTTAAGGAGATAAAAGATAATCTGAAGACCGTAAAGAGCAATGGGTACACAGATGTTATACTCGTTGGTATTACCTGTGATCCCCCTGAAGTATATGATCTGTTCGACGAAATAAAGCTCAACATCGTTGGGGATACCCTTGTGACAGGTACGAGGTACCTCCAGGGTATTGTTCCGGACACTGCAAATCCAATTGATGCCCTTACAGAAAGACACTTTCATAGGGGATTCTATTCTCCGATACATGATGATGTTTTCAAAAACTTTGAAGAAGTAAAAGCCCTGTATAAACAGACCAACGCAAAGGCAATTATCTATGTGCATATTGAATTCTGTGAATCACAGGAGTATGACCTGCCAGATTTGAAAAAGATGATCAGAAAAGAAGGAATGCCCATGCATGTTTTGGACACTGAATATCAGACCCTATCTCTTTCCCATCTGAGAACGAGGTTGCAGGCATTTTTTGAATCCTTGAAAGGGGGCTCCCTATGAGCGAGAAAATGAGTTCTAAGGAATTATCAAAAAAAATAACGAACGAATACATGGAAGAGGCATTTCACGCACATGAGCTTGGCAAGTTTGTGGGTTACACGACCGCTATTTCCCCAGTGGAATTATTTGTCGCCCATGATGTGGTTCCCATATACCCTGAGAACCATGCTGTTGCAAATTTAACGGCAAAAAAGGGCGCTGAATTGTGTATGGCCGCTGAAAATATCGGCTATACGAGCCACTTATGCGCCTATGCGAGAAGCGATCTCGGATACAGGGAAACAGGAAAGACCGTAACAAAGGGTATCCCCAAACCAGATATTTTCATGGCCTGTAATGCCCAGTGTTTTACCTTGACAAAATGGTTTCAGGTCCTCGCAAGAAGGGGAAATTTACCGGTCTTTGTCTTTGATACGCCTGAGTATGTGATGAACAAGAAGGCAAGAGAAGAGATAGTGAAATACTGTGTCATCCAGCTCAAAGAGCTGATAGCGTGGCTTGAAGGTATCACAAAAAAGAAATTTGACTATGACAGGCTGAAAGAGGTTATGAAGTATTCTGCCCAGGCAAGCGTGCTGTATAAAAAGTTTCTTGATATGGCACAATATAAACCATCGCCCATCAGCATTTTCGACTGTCTCATTGGTATGGCTATTACTGTCTACCGAAGAGGTACACCGGAGTGCGTAGAATATTACCAGACCCTCTGCGATGAGATTATGGAAAATAAAGTGAATAAAGGTATTGGTGTTCTGCAAAACGAGAAATACAGACTCTACTGGGAAAACCTCCCTGTATGGTTTAAATTTAGTGACCATGCGAAGCTTCTCGGCTCTTTTGGTGGGGTTATCCTGACTTCTCTCTACGTCCATGCCTGGAGTTTCGAGTTTGATCTGGATAAAGACCCTCTTGTCACCCTCGCTGAAAATTATGTATCAAGGTTCTCAAACTCTACAATTGAAGACAGGGCTACCATGGCCCTTGACCTCTTCAAGAAGTACGACATGAACGGGATGATCATGTTTATGAACAGG
>CAIJOT010000011.1 GCA_903822335.1 uncultured delta proteobacterium | reverse complement strand
CTCTATATCTGCTTTCCAGGTAGAAATCACGGAGTGCCTGTATGCAGGATCAGGATATGCTTTTTTAACCCAGGTTTTGCCGTTAGGAGTATCATAGAGCGTATAACCAAACATCTCTTCAAATTTAGGGTTGTAGTATTGAAAGATTCCTTCTTGATTGACCATAATCATTCCGAAGGGTGCGTTGTCAACGAGGGACAGGAATCTCTGCTTTTCCGTAACGATTCTTTCTTCGGCAAGTTTACGGGAGGTGATGTCCCCTATTATCCCTTCATAGTAGAGTATCTTACCTGCTGCATCTTTGACAGCACGGGCATTGATTGAAACCCAGATCATGCTCCCATCTTTTTTATAGTGTTGTGTCTCAAACTCCCGAATAATACCCTGTCCTTCGAGAATCTCTTTATACTTTATCCTGTCTTCAGGGTTCACATACCCCTGTTTCGATAAGTCGGTAACTCCCTTTATTAACTCTTCAGGGGTATCATATCCTATCATCATCGCAAGGGCAGGATTGACACTTGTGTATCGTCCTTCAGGGGTGGTCTGGAAGATGCCTTCTACGGAGTTCTCGAAGATGGAGCGGTATTTTGCTTCGCTCTGACGGAGCGATGCCTCCGCTTGCTTGCGCTTCGTGATGTCTATCCCCATCCCGATAAGGCATTTTGTATTACCAATTGTAATTCTCACGCCTGTAAACAAATAGGGAGTTCTACGCCCGTCTTTTGACACAAATTCTGCTTCAACGGTATCCTCACCTTTTGTAAAAACCTCCTGAATTGTCTGCTCAACAAGTTGTCTGTCTTCACCAGTGAAGAGATTCAGAGGGTGCATTCTTGCTATCTCTTCTGCGGAATATCCCGATACCTCCTCGAAATTTTTATTCCATCTTTGAAAACCTCCCTGGTCATCAAAAAGATAAAAAATGCCCGGTAAACTGTTTATTGTAGAATCGGAGAGTTGCTTTTCAGAAAACAGTGATTCCTCTATTCTTTTGCGCTCGGTGATGTCTTCACACACCATGAGGTTATCGCCGGTCACTAAGAGTACAGGAATAAAATTGATTATCTTCGTTGACCCGTCTTTACATGTTGTGGTAAACACCCTCGGTCTTTGTTCTCCAACCCTGCCCTTTTCCAGATCGTCTTTCCATGCTGATATGACTTCATGTCGATAGGCTGCATCCGGGTATGCCTTCCTGAACCATGTTCTCCCATCGGGAATGTCTTCTGATTCGTAGCCGAATATCTCCCTGAATTTCTGGTTGGTATAGCCAATTGTTCCATTTTGTGAGATCATGACCATTCCAAAGGGAGCATTATCCAACAGTGTAAGGAATTTCTGTTTTTCGTTCAGGAGGGTCTCCTCCGTCTGTTTGCGTTCGGTTATATCCTGAGCTGTTCCGAATAACCTTACGATCTTGCCTTCATTGTCCCGGGTGGTATATCCTTTTGCATTCATCCATCTGATGCTCTTATCAGGACGAACTATACGAAACTCAATATCAAAGGGGGTCCCTTCAATGCTTGATTGTGTGATTGCGTTATTCAAAATGTCCCAATCATCGGGGTGAATGATTTTCTGGTGGTTTTCGAAGGAGGGTTCACCTTGTTCAGGGTCAAGACCGAAGGTATGGAAGATCTCTTCAGACCATGTGGGGGTTCCAATTGCAGGATCCAGCCCCCAGTGACCAACGTGTGCCAGATGCTGGGCTTCTTTAAGGAGGGATTCGCTTTTCTTCAACTTTTCTTCTGCCTGCTTGAGCTCTCTTCTTGATTCTGCCTCCCTGAGTTCCCTCTGAACAGCAGGAACGAGACGGGGGAGATTATTCTTCATCACGTAATCATGTGCGCCGTTTTTCATGGCCTCCACTGCAACTTCTTCACCGATGGTGCCTGAAACGAGGATAAAGGGGATAACCAGCCCCTTCTCTTTGTACAGTTTGAGTGCTGCAAGACCACTGAAATGGGGCATTTTATAGTCTGATATGATGATGTCCCATGTCTCTCTTTCAAGGGCCTCGCCCATGGCATCGGCGGTTTCCACCCGTTCGTATGCCGGATCGTAACCGCCTTTTCGAAGCGTACGGACCACCAGCAATGCATCATCTTCAGAATCTTCAATGATCAGTGTCCGAAGTGGAATTCCCATGAAATACCTCCTTTTGAGTATCTCGTTCCTCGTATCTCGTGAAGCGTATTTCGTATCTCGTAACCGGAAAAAGGGTTCGAGGGGTTGAGGGTTCACGCAATTAAAAGCTATTCACCATTCACTATTCACTGCCTTCATCGCCATTCACCGTTTTAAGGACGAGGGCGTCTCATTCCAGAGAGTCCAATAGAGGCCCAGGACCTTGACGGCCTCTACGAACTGTTCGAAATCAACGGGCTTTCGGATATAACTGTTGGCACCAAGTTCATACCCTTCGACCACATCCTTCTGCTCTACGGATGATGTGAGGATGACCACAGGGATTAGCCTGGTTAACTCATCCTGTCGAATTCTCCTCAGGACCTCCAAGCCGTCTATTTTTGGCAGTTTCAGATCCAGCAGGATAACGACTGGCAGATCCTTCACATCCCGCCCGTCATACATGCCCGTTCCGTGAAGATAATCAAGGGCTTCCACACCATCTTTCGCAACAATAACCTTATTTGTGATATTGTTTTTCTTGAGTGCCCGAAGCGTCAGGTCCACATCATCGGGATTGTCCTCCACCAGCAGGATAATTTCCTTTTCCATAGTCAAAACCTCCTTGTTGGTTGCCGGGGACCGGTTGCCCATTGCCCCTTACCCCGGTATAGTGAAATAAAACGTTGCTCCTTTTCCCACTTCGGCTTCTGCCCAGACCTGACCGCCGTGACGATTGATAACCCGCCGTACTGTCGCCAGGCCGATTCCTGTTCCCGGAAATTCAAGCGATGCATGGAGACGCTGGAATGCGCCAAAAAGCTTATCAACATAGGCCATATCAAACCCCACGCCATTGTCCCGGATAAAACAGGCTGTTTTACCTTCCTTGACGGTCGTGCCGAACTCAAACTGCGGCCGCTCCTCTTTGCTTGTAAACTTCCATGCGTTGTTGACCAGGTTCTCCAGGGCGATCCTCAGCAAAGTGCGGTCGCCATTGACGAAAACCCCCTCCCGGATAATCACGTCAACCGTTCTGACGGGGTTATCCTGCTTCAGCTTCTCAGAAAGTACCCTGACCATGGCACTCAAATCAACAGATTCATGATGAAATTCAGACCTTGTCACCCTTGCCAGTTTCAACATATCGTCAATCAGGCGGCCCATGTGCTGCGTTGCCTTCCGCATGCGATCCAGGTAGGATTTCGCTGTGTCGTCAAGTTTATCCTGATAATCCTCCAGCAGAGCCTGGCCGAAGCCATCAATGCTCCTGAGCGGTGCCCGCAAGTCATGGGAAACGGAATAGCTGAATGCCTCCAGTTCCTTGTTGGCAGCTTCAGCATCATCCCTTGCCTTCGCCACTCCTCTTTCCAGCTTCTTTTTCTCGGTGATGTCCTCGATGGCAAGGAGGATGATCCTTTCCTTGCCCATCCCTCTTTGAATCTGCCGGGCATTCAGAAGCATTATGCGCCTGCCAATGCCGGCAAAATCGTGTTCCACCTCATAGTTATCAAAGGTTGCTTTTTGGGGAAGGATGGTTTCCAGCAGCTCCCGCAGCTTGGGGATATCCCACTGTTTATTGCCCAGGTCATAGATAAGCTGTCCCACCGTTTCTTCGGGGTTTACCTTGAAGAAGTCATAGAAGGAACGGCTGACGGATACCACCCTTAAATCCTGGTCCAGTGCGATTAAGGGTTCACGCACAGTGTTGATGATGCTCTCGGCGTATTCGAGGGCTTCATCTGCGGATATTTTAGTTACTTCCAGTTCTTTATTTGTCAACCTGCCTTGTTGTTGTAGTGGGGGGGGGATAAAACCATTTTATTGCCTCCATCTATTTGGAGCATATTATAGATGTTATAACCGTTTTTTTGTATTTTGCAAGGCAAAACAGCATTGCGGACGAATAATATTTTCTGTATATGCCATATTGGAGATTGCCGGTTGAAATCTTGTATCCTTAGTTAAGGGGCTGTTGCCGAAATAGATTCCCTCTCGAGAACACCGTTTCCTTCGTGCTTAGCTCCGTGCGGATTACCCACTATATGATCCGGCATCACTCAATGCGTGAACTCGTCGTTCCTCCTCAGACAGCACACATTGTCCCTTCGGGAACGTTTATCCTTCAGCCGGGTACACATGGAGGTACGACATGGGTGGCCACCAATCCGTACTCAATGTCGCCCTTCAGGCAAAGGTTCACGGCTCGAAAAAGCCGCAAGGTGTTCTTTGTGGTTACATACGAAATTGATTTGGGCAACAGCCCGTTAACATTGGTTGTTATTTGTTTCAGGAGGAAAGGAATGAGGAAGGGAGACAAATAGGTACGTTGTTTCCCAGTGTGATTTTTCTTGATAACCGATAATAACTACCCGGAACGCATCACCCCGAACCCAGAGCCCCATTTCTACATCATCAGCCTTTTATCGAGCACCCTGTATTGGATGGCCTCGGCGATATGGGATTCTTCTATATGCTCTCTGTTCTCAAGGTCAGTAATAGTTCTTGCCACCTTCAAAATCCTGTGGTAGGCACGGGGGGAAAGACCAAATTTCTCAATAGCCTTTTCAAGGAGGTTTCTGGCGCTATCGTGTAAAGGGCAGTATTTTTTCAGCATCCTTGTTGTCATCTGGCTATTCGCATATATCTTTTTGCCTTTAAACCTTTCTTCCTGAATTGTACGGGCTCCTGTCACCCTCTCTCGTATTTTGCTTGAAGACTCTTCCTCCTTATCCATGGAAAGCTCCCTGATTGTCACCGGAGGGACTTCAATATGGATATCCATTCTGTCAATCAGGGGACCAGAAAGCCTTGACCTGTACCTCCGAATCTGCGAACCGTTGCACGTGCATGACCTTCTCGTGTCTCCCCAGAATCCGCAAGGGCAAGGGTTCATGGCAGCAACGAGCATAAACCTTGCGGGAAAGGTAATGGCGTGTGTAACCCGTGAAATTGTCACATCGCCATCTTCAAGGGGCTGCCGCAGAGCATCAAGAACATTCCTTTTATATTCCGGAAACTCATCGAGAAATAATACGCCATTATGGGCAAGGCTTACCTCGCCAGGTTTTGGAACATGACCGCCACCGATCAATCCTGCATCTGAGATGGTATGGTGTGGGGCCCTGAAGGGTCTTTCAAGGATAAGATGCTTATGGGCATCAAGAAGACCGGCGATACTGTGTATCTTCGTTGTCTCTATTGCTTCCTCGTAATAAAGGGGTGGGAGTATTGTGGGAATCCTCCTCGCAAGCATGGTTTTACCTGATCCTGGAGGCCCAATCATCAGCACATTGTGCCCTCCGCTCGCAGCAATCTCGAGTGCCCGTTTTGCCTGGCTGTGCCCTTTTATATCTGAAAAATTCAATCCGTCATCTTTCATGCTGATATTTGTTGCTCTATCCTTTGCGTGAAACCTTTTCAGCTCCCCTTCCCCCCTGAAAAACTGAACAATCTCAAGAATGTGCGTTGCACCGTATACCTTCACATCCTGAACTATTGATGCTTCATTCCCGTTCTCATAGGGCACGATAACATTTTCAACCCTTTCTTTGCTCGCAAGGATCGCTATGGGCAAAATTCCCCGTACACCCTTTATCCTCCCGTCAAGAGAGAGTTCCCCGGCAATAAGATAATTTCTCATCCTCTCTTCTTTCATCACACCCGTAGATGCAAGTATCCCTATGGCAATAGGCAGGTCAAAGGAAGAACCTTCCTTTCTGACATCTGCAGGGGCAAGGTT
>CAIJOT010000010.1 GCA_903822335.1 uncultured delta proteobacterium | reverse complement strand
TAGGAGATATGATGAAGAAAAATCAATCTGACAGAGCTTTTGAAAATAGCGAATCCGTTATGGCAAAAGAGCTTGAGGTCACACCGGAGAAAAAGCGAACCATTCTCAAGTCACGGGCAAAGAGGCTTGCCCAAGAGCTTGAGAAAAGAGGAGCCGACACAGACTATCTCGAGGTCCTGGAGTTTCTCCTCGCCAATGAGGCGTATGCCATTGAGACCATGTTCGTTCGGGAAGTTTATCCCATGACGGAACTGACAACTCTGCCCTGCACACCAGCCTTTGTATGCGGCCTTATCAATATAAGGGGGCAGATTTTGACGGTCATAGACATGAAAAAATATTTCGACCTTCCGGAAAAAGGAATTACCAATCTCAACAAGGTCATTGTGGTGAGAAAAGACGCCATGGAATTGGGAATTCTTGCCGACGAGATTATCGGCATCCGTAACATTCCGGTGAGCGAACTTCAACCGCCCCTTTCGACCATGAGCGGCATCCATGCAGAGTATCTCAAGGGGGTTACCGGTGAAAGACTCATTGTTCTTGATATGGAGAGGTTTCTGACCGACAGGAAAATCATTGTACAGGAAGAGATAGAGCATGAATCCATGAAATAGTTCGCATAGCGAGCCGGGTACCCGCTTGCGGGTGCGGAAGTCTCTTCGGGCTTTGTTCGAAGAGGGGGCGACCCCCTTACGGGGACAGGCGCAAGCCCCAGTAATTGATAAGGAGGTCATATGAAACATCTGAAATTAGGAACAAAACTTTTGTTAGGAGGGCTCCTTGTCATTGCCATTCCCATCATCATCATCGGTGTTGTGGCCATCTATGAATCTACGCAGAACACTTTAGGGATGGCCAAACACGACATGCTGACCATTTCCCGCAGCCTTGCCGGCGCGTTGGAGATTGGATTAACCAAGGAACTCCAGATTGTGCACAATATGTCGAATTCGAATGCGGTGATCGAGGCGACGGAGAAGGTTGCCCGGGATGGGATCAAAAAAAGTCAGAAGGAAATCAACGCAGCACAGAGGGAGTTGGGTAAAATCAAGGAGGCGACGGGTGAACATTATTCCAACATTCTTGTTATGGGTAGGAACGGCATCAGCTTGGCCGATGGCTATGAGGGCAAAAACAAAGGAACCAATGTGAACGACAGAGAAAGCTTCAAGAAAGCCATCAATGGGCAGACAAATATCGGTGAAATGGGCATCTCAAAGACAAAGGGAACGGTGGTCTGTTTCGCGGGCGCTCCCATCCGGGCGGGCAAGGATAATCAACCCATTGGCGCCATACTGACGGGCCTGCAGTTCGAATTTTTTTCAGACATCATCGACGCTGCGAAGATCGGCAAAGGCGGCTATGCATTTATTGTTGACAAGAACGGGCTATATGTCAACCATCCCGTGAAAACAAATATTTTAAAAATGAATATCTCTCAGGTAAAGGGTATGGAACCATTGATGAAGATCGTCGGCAGCGGCCAGGGGGGCATTGCAGAGTATGTTTCGGGTGGCATACCCAAGGTTGCCGCGATTGCCCCGGTGGGTATAACCGGCTGGAGTGTGGTCACATCAATTCCTTATGATGAACTGCTTGCCTCCGCGCGGTTTACCCGTAATGTAATCATTGTCATAGGCGTTATCTCTCTCCTTCTGGCTTCCGTGATCTTCTACTTCTTTGCCCGGAGCCTCACCCTTCCCTTAACTAATGTCGTGGAGGCGGCGCAGAAGATTGCCGACGGCAATCTGGCTGTGGAGGTTATCTCTGAGGCCCGTCAGGATGAAATCGGTAGTCTTGCCCGGGCATTTACCCTCATGATTCAGTCTCTTAAGGAAAAGGCGCAGATAGCGGAGAAGATTGCCGCAAGCGATCTTACGGTAAAGGTAACACCTCTCTCCGATGCGGATACCTTAGGGAATGCTTTTTCAACGATGGTGGAGAAACTGCGGAGTCAGATACAAAAGATCATAGAAGGCGTCAATGTCCTGGCGTCATCGGGAAGCGAGATCATGGCTTCCGTATCACAACTGACCTCAGGCGCTGCTGAGACAGCCACTGCGGTGAGTGAGACCACGACAACTATGGAGGAAGTCAAACAGACGGCGGAGGTGACCAATCAGAAGGCAAAACACGTTTCCGAACTCGGCCAGAAGACGGCAGAGATATCACAGGCCGGTCTGAAATCGATAGAAGATACCGTCAACGGTATGAATCGTATCAGGGAACAGATGGGATCCATTGCGGATATGGTTGTCCGGTTAAGCGAGCAGAGCCAGGCGATCGGTGAAATCATCGCGACGGTGAACGACATCGCAGAGCAGTCGAACCTCCTTGCCGTGAACGCTTCCATTGAAGCGGCGAAGGCAGGTGAACAGGGGAAAGGTTTCGCCGTGGTCGCCCAGGAGATCAGGAGTCTTGCGGCGCAGTCAAAGCAGGCAACGACACAGGTTCGCAATATCCTCTTTGACGTTCAGAAAGCCATCGGTTCGGCCGTTATGGCAACGGAACAGGGAAGCAAGGCAGTTGAGGAGGGCGTGCGGCTCTCAACCCAAGCCGGTGAAGCGATAGACGTCCTGGCGGAGAGCGTTACGGAAGCGACCAATGCCGCCATCCAGATTGCCGCATCGAGCCAGCAGCAGCTCATCGGGATGAACCAGGTCGTTTCGGCCATGGAAAATATCAGGGAATCGAGTCTTCAGATGGCATCCAGCACAAAGCAGACGGAAAAGGCCGCGCACGATCTCCATAACCTGGGACAGAGATTACAGGAGATTGTGGAGCTTTACAAGGTGTGAACCGTAAGGAGGTCGTATGAAACATATGAAATTAGGAACCAAACTTTTGATAGGTGGACTCCTAGCAGTCGCTATTCCTATTATCGTTATCGGAATTGTTTCGGTTTACCAGGCCACTGAAAGTGCATTCAAAGACAAGAAAGAGGATATGGCAGTTATTTCAGAAAGTCTCGCAGGCGCCTTAGAAATCGGAATGTATGAACAGATTTTCACGATAAGAACTATTTCTTACTCAAATAGTGTTATTGCGGCTGCTGAAAAACTGGCGAAAGAGGGTGAGGCGAAGAGCCAACAAGAAATGGTCCTTGCCGAAAAAGAGTTCATTAAAATAAAAAAAGCCGAAGGTGATCGTCTTTCCAGTATCAATCTCGTAGGCAAGGATGGAATATTATATGCGTCTTCAGACCGCAAAACGTTTAAAGGGGCTAGTATCTCTAAAAGGGATTATTTTATCAAAGCTTTAAACGGTACGCCTAACTTTGGATCGGTAATTATTTCAGCCGCGACTGGCAGGGTAGTCTGCACAGGTGCCTCCCCCATATACTCTTCAACCGGGAAAGAGATTACCGGTGTTGCCATGATGGGATTAGAGCTTAAATACATTTCAGATGTTTTTGACAAAATGAAGATTGGCAAAGCCGGTTTTGCATACATAGTTGACAAGAACGGTTTCTATATCACCCATCCATTGAAGGATAAAATCCTGAAGGAAAATATTTCTCAAATTAAAGGCATGGAGGCTGTGTCGGAACTGGTAAAACAGGGCAAATCAGGCATCACGGAATATACACTGGAGGGAGTTCGGAAAGTGGCTGTAGTTTCACCGGTTCCAATAACCGGATGGAGTGTGGTGAGTTCCGTTCCTGTTGAAGAATTATATGCCCCTGCCCGCTTTACCCGCAACATGATCATTTCCATCGGTGTGATATTCCTTATCCTGGCTTCCAGTTTCATCTACTTTTTCGCCCGGAGCCTCACCCTTCCCTTGATCAATGTCGTGGAGGCGGCCCAGAAGATAGCCGGCGGCGATCTGGCTGTGGAGGTTACCTCCGCTGACCGTCAGGATGAAATCGGCACCCTTGCCCGTGCGTTTACCCTCATGATTCAGTCCCTCAAGGAAAAAGCGAAGATAGCGGAGAAGATTGTTGCAAGTGATCTTACGGTAAAGGTGACGCCCCTCTCCAATGCGGATACCTTAGGGAATGCTTTTTCAACGATGGTGGAGAAACTGCGGAGTCAGATACAGCAGATCATAGAAGGCGTCAATGTACTTGCCTCTGCCGGGAGCGAAATCATGGCTTCCGTATCGCAACTGACCTCCGGCGCTGCTGAGACGGCCACTGCGGTGAGTGAGACCACCACAACGGTGGAAGAGGTCAAACAGACGGCGGAGATGACCAATCAAAAGGCAAAGCGGGTTTCCGAACTGGGCCAGAAGAATGCAGAGATATCGCAGGCGGGTTTAAAAGCGATAGAAGACACCATCAATGGCATGAATCGTATCAGGGAACAGATGGGATCCATTGCGGATATGGTTGTCCGGTTAAGCGAGCAGAGCCAGGCAATCGGTGAAATCATCGCGACGGTGAACGACATCGCAGAGCAGTCGAACCTCCTTGCCGTGAACGCTTCCATTGAAGCGGCAAAAGCAGGTGAACAGGGGAAGGGTTTTGCCGTGGTCGCCCAGGAGATCAGGAGTCTTGCGGCGCAGTCAAAGCAGGCAACGACGCAGGTTCGCAATATCCTCTTTGATGTTCAGAAAGCCATCGGTTCGGCTGTTATGGCAACGGAACAGGGAAGCAAGGCGGTTGAGGAGGGTGTAAAGCTCTCAACACAGGCCGGTGAAGCGATAGACATCCTGGCGGAGAGCGTTGTTAAAGAAGCGACCAATGCCGCCATCCAGATTGCCGCATCGAGCCAGCAGCAGCTCATCGGGATGAACCAGATTGTTTCGGCAATGGAGAATATCAGAGAATCGAGCCTTCAAACGGTATCCAGCACAAAGCAGACCGAGAAGGCCGCACACGATCTCCATAACCTGGGACAAAGATTGCAGGAGATTGTGAAAGGATATAAGGTGTGAGAAAAGAGTTACAAGTTAAGATTGCCGATTTTCGAATGCCGATTTGCAATTTTAAAATTTGAATTCAGCATTCGGCAATAGGAAATGATGTAAAACAGGTGACGGGATGAATAAAAAGAATGGAGACTTTCAAAAAAGGCTTTTATCAACCTTCAGGATTGAGGCAGACGAACACCTGAAGAATATCACATCGGGTCTCATTGAGTTGGAAAAAGACCTGGAGCCGCAGGTGAAAGTGGAGATTATAGAAACGGTGTTCCGTGAGGCCCATAGCTTGAAAGGCGCTGCCCGGGCAGTCAACCTGACCGACATCGAGACAATCTGTCAATCCATCGAAAGCGTTTTTTCCGCAATGAAACGCCAGAAGATTCATCCGGGTCCTTTTATGTTTGACACCCTGCACCAGGCAGTGGATATTCTTAACGAACTAAACCTTTCTTTTCCGGAAGAGGTACGCGCTGATAAAGATAAAATTTCGGAAATTATTGAAAAAATCGCCAAAGTAGAAATGGGTCAAACTGGAGTTTTAAACGGCGGCCTGCCTGAACCACCGGCAATTCAAACGGATGAGCCGGTTCGCCGGCAGAAGCTACTGCCTTCTGATACCATTCGCATCTCTGTCGAGAAAATGGATACGCTCTTAAGACAGAGTGAGGAAATGCTTTCGTTGAAATTGATGACTGATCAATACTTGGAGGACATACATGATCTGATCCATATGTTCGGCATATGGCAAAAACAATGGTCAAAGATATATCCGACAATATGCGCGTTCCGTCGTCTCCAGGAGAGAGATGACAAGCAGGGCAAGAAAAGAAGAAAGGACGATAAACAGAATTACAAAGTTTTTGAGTTCGGTGATTTGACGCATGACAATATGAAAGCTCTTGAAAGCAAACTGATCGAACTTCGGAAAACCGGCGATCGCCATCGTTACACAACGGAACTAATGGTGGATAATCTCCTTGAGGAAATGAAAAAGATTCTTATGCTGCCTTTCTCAACATTGTTTGAAGCATTCCCGAAATTTGTACGCGACCTGTCACGTGATCAGGGTAAAGATATTGAAATGGTGATAAGCGGAGAGGAGATCGAGATAGATCGCCGGATATTGGAAGAAATGAGGGTCGTTTTCATTCATCTCCTGAGAAATGCGATTGATCACGGGATTGAAAAACCGGAGGTAAGGTTACAACATAAAAAGTCACCCCGTGGTAAAATTATAATCATGGTTACAAGCATGGAAGGCAACAAAGTGGATATCCTTCTTTCTGATGATGGAAAAGGCATGGATATGCAGGCATTGAAAGATGCAGCAATAAAGCGCGGCATTATATCTTCAGAAGATGCGGCGGAGCTGACCGACCAGGATATGCCGGCTATCGTTTTCCAATCAGGCGTTTCAACAAGCCCCATCATTACAGATATTTCCGGCAGGGGTCTCGGGCTGGCCATCGTTCGAGAGAAAATAGAAAAACTTGGCGGGCAGATAGTGCTCGAAACACATCAACACACCGGAACTTCATTCAGAATGACCCTGCCCCTGACACTGATTACGTTCAGGGGGCTTCTTGTGACTGTTGCCGAACGTGAATTCATTGTTCCCACGACCAACGTGGAAAGGGTTGTCAGGGTGAAGAGGGATGAAATAAAAACAGTTGAAAACAGGGATACGCTGTCTCTGAACGGTGTGACCATTCCCCTTTTGAGACTTGCAGATATTCTTGAACTTACGGGAAAAAACGGAGATCTGCCCATGATGACCGTCCTGGTTCTTGAGTCACAGGGGAAACGGATTGGTTTTATCGTAAATGAGGTCCTGAATGAGCAGGAAATCCTCATTAAACCTTTAAGCCAACCCCTTTCCCGTGTGCGGAATATCGCCGGTGCAACCATTCTCGGGTCAGGCAAGATAGCGCCGGTTCTTAATGTTTCAGATTTGATGAAATCTGCTGCGAAAGCTGCCGTCTATGGTCCAAAACTAAGCAGCACCGAAGCAAAGGGCGAGGTAATCCGAAAATCCGTTCTCGTGGTTGAGGATTCCATTACATCAAGGATGTTATTAAAAAATATCCTTGAAACAGCCGGTTATCTTGTGGTGACCGCCGTTGATGGCGTTGACGCGATGACTCAGCTGAAAACGGACAAATTCGATATGGTGGTTTCCGATGTGGACATGCCGAGGATGAACGGTTTTAACCTTACAGAAAAGATACGGGGGGATAAAAAACTGGCCGAACTTCCCGTTGTGCTCGTTACGGCGTTGGAATCCCGTGAAGACAAAGAACGGGGCATTGATGTAGGAGCAAATGCGTATATAGTGAAAAGCAGTTTCGACCAGAGTAATTTGCTGGAAGTGATTAGGAGACTCATCTGAGGGATCAGGGGTCTGGGGTCGGGGGTCTGGGGTCGGGGGGCAGGGAAAGGAGAATAAATGACGATTCAAAGCTATCGCGATTTGGAGGTATGGCAAAAGGCTATGGAGTTGGTAGTTGAATGCTATCAGATTACAAAGAGCTTTCCAAAAAACGAGGTCTTTGGGCTTGCCGGTCAGTTACAGCGCGCAGCAGTATCCATTCCGGCAAATATTGCCGAAGGTAGGGCACGGCAACACACCAAAGAGTTCATACAGCATGCCTCAATAGCCTATGGGTCACTTGCGGAATTGGAAACTCATATTCAAATAGCTGAACGTCTAAACTATATTGACAAAAGCCAGGTAGATTCTTTGATGGGTAAAGCGACTGTAATCGGTCGGATGCTCAATGGCTTACGTAAATCCTTAGGAAAAAAAGAAGTAGGAGGAGGCACAAAATGACTGACCCCCGACCCCCGACCCCCGATCCCCGACCCCCGATAAAGGTTCTTATTGTCGAAGATTCAAAGGTCATTCGGGAATTCATAGCTTATATACTCAGCTCCGACCCAAAGATAAAGGTTATTGATATGGTATGCAACGGCGAGGAAGCACTTGAAGCAGTTGAGCGCCTTAAGCCCGATGTTATCACCATGGATATACACATGCCGAAGATGGATGGACTTGAGGCAACCCGCCGCATCATGGAAACACATCCCACACCCATAGTCATTGTCAGCGGCAGCTCGGCTGCCAAAGAAGTAGCCGGCACGTTCAACGCCCTCGAAGCCGGAGCCGTAGCCTTTGCCCCTCGACCAAAGGGCATCGGTACTCCGGAGCACGAAAGCATGGCGAAGGAACTGGTGCAGACTGTGAAGCTGATGTCTGAAGTTAAAGTAGTCAAGCGCTGGCCAAAATATAGAAAACAACCGACTGTTCCTTTAGTACCAGCGGTAAGAACAGAGACACTTCCCGCACAGGTCCAGGTGGTCGCTATTGGTTGTTCTACCGGTGGGCCCATGGCTCTTAAAACCATTATATCCGGACTTCCTAATAATTTTCCTGTTCCCGTATTGATTGTGCAGCACATATCACCTGGATTCATTGAGGGTTTCGTGCAGTGGCTCACCACAAGTTCGAGTTTCCCTGTTAAAGTAGCTGCTCACGGTGAATATTTATTACCTGGGCATGCCTATGTTGCACCGGATGGGTTTCATATGGAGGTAGATGCTGACAAGAGAATTATTCTGAACACCGGGGAGCCAGAAAACGGTCTGCGCCCTTCCGTCTCCCACCTATTAAGTTCTGTAACAAGAGTTTTCGGGAAACATGCAATCGGCATGCTGCTCACAGGCATGGGGAAGGACGGCGCCAAGGAACTGAAAATCATGAGAGAGAAAGAGGCTGTAACCATTGTCCAGGACAAGGAGAGTTCTGTTGTTTATGGTATGGCCGGAGAGGCGGTCGCTCTCGGTGCGGCCATGTACGTCCTTTCCCCTGAGGAGATTGCTGACTTGTTGAAAAAGCTGGTGGGTGGCCTATGACAAGAGCAAAACATACGGGAAAAGAAAAGGTACACATTCTTGTCGTTGAAGACAGCCCGACACAGGCAGTGAAGCTCGAGCACCTGCTTTCCGGGCATGGGTATGTCGTGTCAATAGCAAAAAACGGCAGGGAAGCCCTTGAGTTTCTGAAGGGTGAGAAGCCGGATCTCATCATCAGCGATATTATGATGCCGGCCATGGACGGATATGAATTGTGCCGTACCGTCAAGGCAGACAGTACCCTCAGCAAGATACCGGTCATGCTCCTCACAGGTCTTTCCGATCCAGGAGAGGTCATTAGTGGTCTCAAAAGCGGCGCCGACAATTTCATAACAAAGCCATACAAGGATGAGTTCATCCTGTCGCGGGTAGAGCAGGTACTTGCCAATCAGGAATTCCGCAAATCGGGTGACTTTGCGCAGGGAATCGAGGTTTATTTTGCCGGAGATAGACACTACATTACCTCGGACCGTGTCCAGATTATAGACCTGCTTCTCTCAACCTTTGAGAGCGCTGTTCAAAAAAATCGTGAGCTTGATGAAGTCAATAAAGAATTACTCGCCGTGCATGATACACTGCAAAAGACGAATGCAGAATTGCTTCAATTGAATTTGGAGTTGGACAACCGTGTCGCTGAGCGAACAGCCGAAGTAGAGAGAAAAAGTGAAGAAATAAAGACTGTATCCCATCATCTCTGGCAGGCGGAGAAGTTGGCGACAATGGGAGAACTGGTGGCGAGTATTGCCCATGAACTGAACAACCCGCTTGCCACTGTCAGCCTCCGGATCGAATCCTTGACGACTCAGACACCGGAAAATGACCCGCGCCTTCGGGAACTGGAAATCATCGGGCAGGAAACCGAACGAATGGCCCATCTCATTGCCAACCTCCTGCAGTCCAGCCGCCGGAGCCAGCCGCAGATCTCCACGGTGGACGTGTGTGAAGAAATAGAAAATACCTTTGAACTCATTCATTACCACTTACGCAAATACAATGTAAAAATCATGCGGGAGTTTGCACCCAACGTGCCGAAAATCCATGCAGACCGTCAGCAATTGAGGCAGTTGTTTCTGAACCTGTTTACGAATGCGAGCGACGCCATGCCCGAGGGTGGAACGCTGACCATACGGGTATATACTCAGGGATCAGAGGTCAGGGATCAGGAAACAGGAGACAGAAGTAACCCCGATCCCCGATCTCCGACCCCCGATCCCCGATCCCCGACCCCAGATCCCAAAGGCAAAGCCTTTGTTGTTATAGAAATCGCCGATACGGGTGTGGGCATACCGCCTGAGATTTTGCCCAAGGTGATGGAAGCATTTTTTACCACGAAACCGGAGGGAAAAGGCACGGGGCTGGGAATGGCAATCTGTAAACGCGTTGTTCAAGACCACAAAGGAACATTCGAGATTACAAGCAGTTGCGGAATTCCGAAGGGTACCACAATTCGTATTGTCCTCCCGACCTCGGTGAATAAGGAGTAAGAATCATGGAGAAAAAACCCTCAGATTTGATTTTAGGCCGTATCCTGATAGTAGACGACGAGCAGGAATTGATGTCCGTTCTCTGCGAAACGCTGGCAGGAAAAGGATACGAGACATTGGGTTTTACATCAGGAGAAAAAGCCCTCGATACCCTGAAAAGCCAGGATTTTGACATATTACTCACGGATCTTATGATGCCTGGCATGGATGGAATAGCCCTTTTGAAGGCTGCCCTCGAGATAGACCATAACATAATAGGTATTCTCATGACAGGCCAGGGTACTGTTCAGACTGCTGTGGAAGCTATACAATTGGGTGCCTTTGATTATATACTGAAACCTTTCAAGATAAATTTTCTGCTGCCACTTGTTTACCGGGCAATGGAAATACGGCGGCTTAAGCTTGAAAACGTACAGCTACAAGAAACAGTAGCGGTTCACGAGCTGGCAACAATGATTGCCTTCCCCTTCGATATTCGGACGATTCTTAATAAGCTTTTAGATGCTTCGCTCCAGCAGTGCCAGGCTGATGAGGCATCCATCATGCTTCCTGAAGAAGACGGCAAAAGCGAGCTCTACGTTGCTGTAGCCAAGGGGAAACATCTGGAGCAATTAATAGGGACACGGGTGCCCGTAGAAGGTGGCATTGCAGGCTGGGTTGCACGAAATCACCAGTTGGTTACACTCGATGGCAAGGTTGAGGATGCCCGTTTCAAGCCGGTCAATCCAAGGAACGACATACACAGTGCCGCATCAATGCCCATCCTTGCAGGTGGTAAGTTACTCGGAGTATTAAATGTGAGCACCACACAGAGCCGGCGTGCTTTTACGTTAGGCCAGATAAAGGGCTTGAGCATTCTGGTAAGCATCATCGCGCCTGTGTTGGAGAGCTCCTGGTTATACAACCAAATCCGTCAGGCAGAGGAGAAATATCGCTCCATCTTCAATAACACCATCGAAGGTATTTTTCAGAGCTCACCTGAGGGCCGTTTCATCACAGCCAATCCTGCCCTTGCCCGGATGCATGGGTATGACACACCGGAGGAGTTGATTGCCACAGTCAAATCCATAGCAGAGGAACTCTACATCAGACCAGAAGAGAGGGATGAATTCAAACATCTTTTATATGAAAAGAGCGCGGTAGAGAATTTTGAGGCGGAGATGCGTCGGAAGGACGGAACCACCTTCTGGGTCTCCATGAATGCACGGGCAATCCGTAATAAAGAGGGGGAGACTTTATACCACGAAGGCACCGCTGAAGACATAACACAACACAAGGAAGCTGAAAACGTATTAAAACTGTATACACTTCTCTCTGAGAATGCCCGTGATATCATACTCTTTATGCGTCTCCGTGGTGGCAGCATTATGGAAGCGAACCGAGCCGCAGAAGATGCATACGGGTATACACGCGAAGAATTACAATCCATGACTATCTCTGAGCTCCGGGAGAGTGGTTCCCTGGTCGTTGTAACTGAGGATATAAAAAGATCCAGTAAGGAGGGTCTTCTCTATGAAACGGTTCATCGTCGGAAGGACGGAACCACCTTCTTTGTTGAGTGCAGCTCACGGGGAATTATTGTGAAAGATGAAGAAGTTTTCATTAACGTCATCCGCAACATTACAGAACGGAAAAAGGCTGAAGAAAAAATGGTTGCGGAAAAGCAGAGATTCCTGTCCCTCGTTGACAACGCACCCTTCGGAATGATTATGGTCAATCAAGAGGGAAACTTCCAATACTACAACCCTAAATTTGAAGAGATGTTTGGTTATACGCTCTATGATACTCCTAACGGCAAAACCTGGGTTAAAAAAGCATATCCTGATCCTGCATACAGGCACTCCGTGATTTCTACCTGGAAAGCAGATATAGAG
>CAIJOT010000009.1 GCA_903822335.1 uncultured delta proteobacterium | reverse complement strand
TACTATAGACGTCACATTCTCAAAATGAACTAAAACCAAGAAGCTTGTAGGGAAAATTTGTTGTGGTGAGGTATATCAGAAATTCTTTGGTTGCGGTATTGATATTCTCGATGAATTTGTTACCCACAACGTGTTCTTTTGCTTTCTTCCACACATGTTCCTGAGGATTTTCCTCCGGTGCATATGTGGGAAAGTAAATAGTTTCAATCCTTCCGTCTTTCTGTATATACTCCGTTACTTTTGATCCCCTGTGCCACCCGGGATTATCCCACAGAAGAAGAATCTTTTTCCCTTTGATCTTGTTTCTTTTGTTATCGTTTTTCGGGTAGATTCTTCGGATGTGGTGAAGGGCTTTCGTTGTATTGAACATATTCTGCCTTTCAAAGGAAACAGCATGCTCTTTGCCGGTTTTAAGGTTTAAGAATCCGTACACGCTTTTGTTTTTCCGTTGGGTCGTGGATTCTACTTTGGGAAACTGATTGGTAGGGAGCCAGACTTTTTGGACCGTGGTTTGAGTGGAAAGAATGACTTCGTCTTCGGCAAGAATGATCGTAGAGGAATCATGCCATGCTGTCTCCAGTTTTTTCTTTGTATCCATTCTCCAGATGGCAACCTTGGCTTCATCCCGCTTGATACTCACCATGCCGGGTTTGTGGTAGCTGAATTTGGCTTCCTTGAAGAGAAGATAATATGACGTGCGGGATTTATAGACCACGCCATAGGTTTTTTGAATATGTTTGGCAAGCATTCCTGTGGTCCAGAACGAAACACCATACAGGCGTTTTACGGCATCAGCGTCTCTCAAGAGAGCCTCAATCTCTCCTCGTTGGTTTCTGGTCAACAATCGCTTGGGATTCTTGGGTTTGCTTTTGATCACAGTAATCCCATGAGATTGATACTGTTTACGCAGGGTGAATGCCCGGGTTTTTCCAAACCCGGTTAACAGACAGATCTGTTCTTTCGGCTGATGTTGATCAACGAGAAAAATAGCCTGGATGCGTTTAAGTTCTTTTTCATCCGTGGGACGTCTGAGGGCAAGAGAGAGTTCCGTGGTCTGGGCGATGGTTAATTTCGGGCAGCGTTTCATCCATATATAAGTGTATCATTCTTGGTTCACTTATGGCGTGTGATGTCTATAGTGTGGATATAAGATGACATCCTAGGGTGTCAATATGAAATCACCCCCGGAACTCATTTCAAAACTCTTAACTCCTTATCAGAATAACAATTAAGGCCACGTAGACAAATGCTTTAAACATGGCAGAATGGTATTCTCTTCTTATCCTGATGCCCCGAAAGCTTTTAAGCCATCCGTTAGTCCGTTCCAACCGGGAACGTAAAGCATACACACCCTCATCAAGCTTGTATTTAGGCCCTCTTTTTCTTCTGAAGTCCTGCTCTCTCCATTTCATATTTAATCTAATTCCTTTCCTGCGCATCTCTCTTCGCAACGGAATACTCATATATTTCATATCCAAGTTGATAAGCTTTTTACGTATTCCTCTTGTATTAGCCATGTGTTTAGGAATAAGCCTTTTATCATCAATGTTTCCTTTGCTAAAGGCAGCATCAGCCGGTAAGCCTTCCGTATCACAAAATAGCGAAACTTTTGTGCCCACTTTCTTATTGAATCCGTCCCATCCGGTTAAGTCACGAAATTCAAAAGAATCAACCGTAG
>CAIJOT010000008.1 GCA_903822335.1 uncultured delta proteobacterium | reverse complement strand
CCATCTTCTCGCTGTCTTTGCTCCTAACTCAATCGAGTTCTCATTCTGCATACTGCCCTGCCAACGGCAGAAGGGGGTCGAATAGTATCCATTGTAAGGGATATACGCCTTTGTAAAAGTTTTCATGTAAGTACCTCCTTATAAATATTTTTTTAATGAACCTCCCTGTAGCAAGCTACAAGGTATCAGAGGGGAAACCTCTGTTACAAAAAACTTCTTGCTTGACCCTGCAGCAAGCTGCAGGGAATAATCAAGTTCAATGTAACTATCGCTATCCCTTCTTCTTGCTCAAGTATTAACGTCTCATACGCCATAACTAACCCCTACTTATAGTCGTACCATCCTCCACCAGTTTTTCTTCCAAGGCGACCTGCCTTTACCAGTGTTTTCATGGTATGGGGCACAGCCCATTTACTTTCCTTGTTCAGTTCTTTGTAAAAATAGTCCGTCACATGCATGGCTATGTCAATCCCGGTTAAATCCATAAGTTCAAAGGGGCCCATAGGGTAATTAAGACCGAGTTTCGCTGCTTTATCAATGTCTTCTTTCGATGCGATTCCTTCTTCATAGAGTTTTACTGCTTCCACCATATGAGGAATCATCAACCTGTTCACTACGAACCCGGGTATATCTGTCTTCACTTCAACAGTTTCTTTGCCCATCTGCTTCGCAAGCTCTGTTGTGATTGCAACTGTTTCATCGCTCGTATGATAGCCTCTAATTACCTCTACCAACTTCATGAGTGGCACTGGGTTGAAAAAGTGCATTCCCACAACTTTGTCCGGCTTGCTTACCACTGTAGCGATCTCTGTAAGAGACATTGAAGAGGTATTTGAAGCGAGTATCACTTCTTTCTTTGTGATCTCATCCAATTCCTTAAAAACCTTCTTTTTCAGATCCATGTCTTCAAGCACAACCTCAATAATATAATCAACATCTTTTAAGTCCTCCATCTTTGTTGTTCCCTTAATCCTTCCCATGATGCCATCCTTCACATCGGCTGCCATCTTTCCCTTTTCAACGCTCTTGGAAAGGAACTTATCGATATTTTTGAGTCCATTTGCAACAAATCTGTCCTCAATATCCCTCATCACAACGTTGTAGCCTGCCTGTGCTGCTACCTGGGCTATGCCATTCCCCATTGTGCCAGCACCTAAAACACCTATTGTTTTTATACTCATAAATCCACCTCCTAATTTAATGATGTTTGATAATTAAAAAATTCACATGCTTGTTATATCTAACTATTGTTATGTGCAATATGTCAATTGTTTTTATGTAGCTAAAACTGTTTTTATGTAGCTCAGTAGAATATTTTACTAAATCCGCTTATGCAATGATGTTACAGGTTTCAGGTTTCGAGTTTAACTATCAACCCGTAATGATTTATTCAACTCCGGACGCCTGACTCCGAACTTTTCTGCAATCTCTCTGCCAGGTGTGTTACCCTTGTTGCGAGGTTGAGTAAATATGCTTCTTCAGGCTGTTTTGGACCAGGATTCGTATCATACTCCTTAGCCTTGATACGCTGAACAACCTGCTCGATAGATCCTTCCTCATGCTGTAAAAGATTCTCTACGTCAGTCCTGAAATATTCTGCTGCCTTGATTGACATAGCAAAAAAATCTTTCACATCCTGACCGACAAAAACAAAGTGATGGCCCTGACAAAACACCTCTACATCCAGAGCAGCGAGACGTTTCAATGAGGTAATATACGCATCATAGTCAACAAGAAACTCAGTAATAATATGTCCCATCTGATCACGGATACCCGCTGCTTCTGTTGCAATAAGAATCTTCCTTTCCGGTATGTAATAGCTAAACATGTCTCTGGTATGGCCGGGGGTTGCAAAGACCTGAACACTGAGATCCCCTTTTAGTTTAATTATCTGCCCATCCTTTAGAATCATGTCCACCTCAAAAGGCTCAAAGGGTTCTCGTATTAACATACTTGCATCTATCCCATCCATAGCGGTTATCAATTTTATTACATTCTGGCTTAATGTCCCCATTAGCTTCTGGGCATTTGGACGCCTGATAATCTCTGATGCCCTGTGCGAGGCAGCTATCTTCAGGCCAGGGAAAGCTTTCTTGAAGTATGCAGTAGCACCACAGTGATCATAGTGGTCATGGGTGAGAAAAAGCATATCCGGCGTGCGATTGGTCAGGACTTCCCTGATAGTCTTTTCATAAATCCTGCCCATACAGTAAAAACCCGCCTCAAAAAGAACTGGCTGCTCTGCGTCCAAGAGGTAGGCCGGTGACCATGCAAAACCAGTGACGTACAAACCGTCTTTCACCAAACCTGTTTTGTTAAAAATCACACATACCTCACTTCCAATACCTTTTTACGCTTATTATATCCAAAAGGGACATACTCTCTTCAACATTTTTAAAAAACACAAATAATAGCACGAAAGGGAATGCATATCATAAATGGTGTTGTCAAACAACAACAATCTCAAATCATGCAATACTTTTAGTAACCCCTCAGTTACCGGGAGAAGCCCCCTGTTTTCTTCCGTGCTGGTGCTCCACGCAGAGAAAACTTACTGTGCAAATCCTTCGGCGAGAGTGTCCCCCCATCCCCCTACCGCTTCACTCCAGGGGGCTCTCTACCTCGCCGGGATTTTTACAGGGTTTTCTTTACTGCGCTCCGCAATGCACGAGTGCGAAAAAGGGGCTTCTCCTATTCCTCCAAGACTAAGGGGTTACTACTTTTATAAAAATTAGCTTGACATAGAAAATACGCTTTGCTAATATTACCTTGTTAATAGTTTCACATTCTTTAGGAAAGGAGAGGGAAAATTATGGATTTTAAAATTTCTGACGAACTTGAATCAATGCGAAAAATGGCCTATGACTTTGCAGTAAAGAATATTAAACCCACTATGGAAGAAGACGAAAAGGAGCACAAATATCGCCCCGAGATATTGAAGAAAATGGGTGATCAGGGTATGTTTGCCTGTCTGGCCCCTGAGAAATTCGGTGGACTTGAACTTCCAGATGGCAATCTGGCCGCCACCCTTATGGCCACGGAAGTAGCAAGGGTAAGTCCATCCTGGGGACTCCCCTTCAATCTCCAGATGAACGGTCCTCAGTCAGCTCTTCTGAAGTTCGGGAGTGAGGAATTAAAGGAACAATATCTGCCAGGATTAATCGCAGGCACGAATGGGGGCTGCTTCGCCATTACAGAACCAAACTCAGGTTCTGATGTCGCCAGCATGAAGACAACGGCTGTAGAGGTTGACGATGGTTTCATACTGAACGGTACGAAAACATGGATATCTGGCGTACCATACTGTGGTTGCGGTATTGTCTATGCCATGACCGACAAGGCTGCAAAACATAAAGGCATGTCTGCTTTCTTCGTTGATTTCAAAACCCCTGGTATTACCCAGAGAGCAATCACAACAAAGCTTGGATTATTCTGCGCCCCTACCGGTGAGATTTTCTTTGAAGAAGTAAAGATTCCAAAGAGTGCCCTCGTTGGCAAGCTGGGCCAGGGTTTTGCTATTTGTATGGCCATGCTCAATACAACACGGTTAAGTTCAGCTGCAAGGGCAGTGGGTGTGGCACAGAGTTGTATTGATGAAGCAGTGAAATATGCGAATGAAAGAGAGCAGTTTGGTCAGCCAATCGGACAGTTCCAGATGATCCAGGAACAGATTGGAAGAATGTCTGTTGAGCATGAAGCAGCGAAACTTCTCGTTTACAGGGCTGCATGGCAGAAAGATCAGGGGATGAATAACACACTCGAAACATCCATGGCAAAATATTACGCTGCAGAATCAGCAAATTTCTGCGCCTCTGAAGCGGTAAAGATTTTTGGCTCCTATGGATTCTCCTCAGAGTATCCCGTTGAGAGATACTTAAGAGATGCAAAATCCTATCAAATAGTTGAAGGGACATCCAATGTCCAGAAGATGATTATTGCCCAGTTTGCCCTGGGTTACAGAAAGGCTTAAACAGTAAACCTTAAGGAGGTAATTAAATATGGCAACAGAAGTTACGGTTCCAATGGTTGGGAAAATAGTCAATGTGCTTGTAAAAGTTGGGGATACAGTGAATGAAGATGATCAGATAGCAACCCTCGAAGCAATGAAGATGGAAATGCCACTTGTGGCACCTGTAAGTGGTGTTATTAAAGAGATAAGGGTCGCTCCCGGTGATGAAGTTGAGACTGACGCTGTTCTTGCTATCATAGAATAAGGAAGTGGTGATGAAATGTTAGTAGCGGGAATCGATATCGGTTCTATCACGACTGAAGCTCTTCTGTTCGATAAAGAGAAGGGAATTCTCGGGTATACCATACTCCAGACCGGAGCTGACTCGAAAAAAACTGCAGAAATTGCCCTTGAGAAAGTGCTTGCAGATCCGGCAAAGAATGCATCCGATGTATCATACATAATTTCAACCGGTTGTGGGAGAAAAAGGGCTGCCTTTGCAAAGGAAGCTATTACAGAAATTACTTGCATCGCAAAAGGTGTAAATTACCTGTTCCCTGAGGCGAGGACGATCATTGATATAGGCGGACAGGACACCAAAGTGATAAGGGTGAACGAGAGAGGACGCGTCGTTGAATTCGAGATGAACGATAAGTGTGCTGCGGGTACAGGCAGATTCATAGAAGTAATGGCAAGAGCACTCAACGTTGAGCTTGACAAAATCGGCGAAATCTCATTGAGTCACAAAAAAGATTTGACAATCAGCAGCATATGCACTGTCTTTGCTGAATCAGAGGTTATTTCCCTTGTCAGCGAAGGAGAAGAGTTAGAAGATATTCTTTACGGTATTCATAGGGCTATCGCTGACAGGACAATGGGCCTTATAAACAGATTGGGCGGGGTTCAAAAGGATGTAATCATGGCTGGTGGCGTGGCTAAAAATATCGGTGTGGTAAAAGCGCTTGAGAAGGTTATGGATACATCGTTAAAAATCTATGTTGAGCCCCAGATTGTAGGTGCTTTGGGCGCTGCCATTTTGGCACTCGAAAAAGTTTCTTAATCCACATCTTTTCCCTTTTTAAAGAGCCGGTAGCACATACTGGCTCTTTATTTTTCATTTTTTACTTATTTTCAGTTTTAGCAGTTGATTCTTTTCTCAACACATTCTGTGAGAGGATTACCACACCGAGAAGTCCAAATCCAATTGCATCGCCCATGGCAGTTGGATACACAAGAGATAAACCCCCAGCGATCAAAAGGACTCTCTCAAAAAGGTTTGCTTTTTAAACAACCAGCCATCAGTCCCTGCTGGCAGTGCATAAATGCCAGCAAATGAACTACCTCGCAGCTCTGCTGCGGGGTATCTGGAATACAGAATACAGTAGTCAAAAGTCAGAATTATTTTGAAGATATTTTAATCCCCCTTCTGGATTCTGGATTCTTACCCCGAAGCAGAGCTTCGAGGAATTCTTTTAATTAAAACTCTGTATAAGTACAAAAAGCAGGGAAGTAGCACTTATGGGTATTCATTAAAAACTTGACAACATGATAAGTGAGAAGCAATATATAACTATTAAAAGGTTACCGTAAAATAGATTCCCACGGGCAAGCCCGTGGGAATCTATCCAGCTTGCACAGCGAGCGAGAGGGGGAGACCCCACAAGCTTTGCTTGGGGAGGGGGGACCCCCTTACGGGGACAGGCGCAAGCCCCGGTAATAGAATAATAGATTTGCATAAAGGAGCATATGAAATGAGTGGTTATCCTGAAATTGCAGACAAATTGATGTCTGTTGATGAAGCGGTTAAAAGGTTCATTAAGGACGGCTGCCAGTTAGCTATTGGAGGATTTACGGTTACCAGGAACCCTATGGCAATGGTATACGGAATTGTAAGGCAGGGCATAAAAGATATACATCTTGTCTGTCATTCCAATGGACAGGCACTTGACGTGCTGATCGGGGCAGGCTGTGTGAAGAGAGTAGAGATAGCCTATGGCGGTAATGGGAGGTTCGCCCCCACATGTATCAGGTTTAAAAAGGCAATCCAAAAGGGAGAAGTAGAATTTGAAGATTACTCCAACTATCAGATGAGTTTACGATTTTTAGCTGGCGCTCTGGGAATCCCTTTTATTACAACAAAATCGGGACTGGGAACCGATATAATCAATCTGGAAGGTTTTTCAAGAAAAATCAGAAAAGAACAGAAGGTAGCAAGTCAAAAACTTATTGTGATGCAAAACCCTTTTAACGATGCCGATGATAAGGTAGTGTTGCTCCCTGCCCTGAATCCAGACGTTTCCCTTATACATGCTCAGTATGTGGGTGAAGATGGAACAGTGCGTATCAAGGGGCTTACATTTGCAGACATTGAACAGGCACAATCTGCAGATGTGGTTATTGTAACCTGCGAGGAGATCGTTCCAAGATCTTTCATCAGGTCAGATCCGGATCAAAACTCTCTACCACCTTTTTTTGTAGATGCGATCGTAAAGGTTCCCTATGGCGCCCATCCTACTGCCTGTTACGCTTTCTATGACTATGACCCAAAACATCTCAACCTTTACAAAAAAGCGGCAGAAGACGACAACCTTTTTAAACAATACCTCGATGAGTGGGTATTTGGTGTCACATCACACGATGCATACCTTGATAAAGTCGGAGGGGCAACCCTGATGAACATCAAGGCAAATCCCGTGCTCGGGTATGCCCCTGGTCTTGACAGGAAATAGCGGGAGGTACGGCGAATGGCTAACTATACGGATAACGAAATGATGGCAATCAGTGCAGGAAGATTCATAAAAGATGGTGACATACTCTTCGCAGGAACAGGGGTATCAATGCTCGCTGCAACAGTTGCGAAAAAGGTTTATGCCCCGAAGGCAGTTGTCTTTTTTGAGACAGGTGGCATTGACCCATCCCTTGAAGAGATTCCTATGGCTGTGGCAGATTTGAGGGTAATGAGCGGAACATGTCTGAACTCAGGATTGATTGAAGCCTTTTCTATTGTGGGACACAGGAAACTCCATACCGTTGCTTTCCTTGGGGCTGCTCAAATCGACAAATACGGAAACCTTAACACAACGGTAATCGGCGATTACCACAGACCCAAAACAAGATTTTCCGGGAGCGGAGGAGCCTGTGACGTGGCATCCTTTGCCTCTGGTGTGATCACCTTTATACAGCATGAAAAAAGAAGATTCGTTGAAAGGCTTGACTACATTACAAGTCTTGGGTGGTATAAGGGTGGCAATTCAAGAAGGGAGCTTGGTCTCCAAAGAGGGGGGGCTATGGCGGTTGTCACCAACCTTGGGGTAATGAAATTCGATGAGACAACAAGGGCGATGTACCTTGCTGAATATTATCCAGGGATTACTATTGCCAGAATAATAGAAAATACAGGGTTCGCCATTGATGTGTCCAGAGCAATAGAGTCCGTGCCACCATCAGAGGAAGAGTTAAGGATTTTAAGGGAAGAGGTTGACCCGCAGAAATTAATGCTGTGAGTTTATCCTCTATCTGCCTTCTATCAAACAACATTAGACTATGTATCCTTAAAAAAAGGCAACGATTTACTTCCCGATCAGCAATACAGTACTTCTTGGGTCGGCAATATAGTATTGATTTACAGGAATCTCCTTTCCGGCTTCAAGAAAGTCTTTCCCGCTTTCAAGGCTCGTATCAATAATCCTGTACCATTTCTTCCCGTTTTTTAGTTGAGGAAGCATGGTAGATTGAGCATTAAAATCAACGTTAAAAATTGCAAAAAGGTGATAATCACCAAGCTCTGATTCCTCTTCACCCCCGTCAAGTTGACAGCACAGGGTGCGGAGTTCAGGGTCATCCCATTGGGGTTTCCCGAGATCCCGTCCAAACCATGAAATGTCCGGCACTCCATCGCTGTCCAGGTCCTCGCCCATGAAGAATTTCCTTCTCTGAAGAATAGTATATCTTTTCTCTAAAGCAATAACCTGCTTGAAAAACTCTAAAATATCTACGTGTTGTCTGACGTTATCCCAATTAAACCAGTTTATTTCATTGTCCTGACAGTACGCATTGTTGTTACCTTTCTGTGTTCTCATGCACTCATCGCCGGCGAGCATCATCGGGGTACCCTGTGAAAAAATCAAATAACAGGCATAATTCTTTATAAACTGTTTTCTTAGCTTGATGATTTTAGGGTCATCGGTCTCCCCCTCTACCCCGCAGTTCCACGAATTATTGTCATTGGAACCGTCATTATTATGCTCAAGATTTGCTCCATTATGCTTATAGTTGTAAGAAACAAGGTCATAAAGGGTAAACCCATCATGACAGGTAATAAAATTAATACTGTTATAAGGCGACCTCCCATCGTCCCCATATAGGTCCACGGATCCCGTTAACCGGAATACTACGTCTTTTGCCATTCCTCCATCGCCTTTACCGAATTTACGCACAGTATCTCTGAACTTTCCATTCCATTCTGACCAGTCAATGGGGAAATTACCTACCTGATAGGTTGTCAAATCCCATGGTTCGGCAATTAACTTTATTCTGTTTAAAACAGGGTCTTGTGATATGGCATCAAAAAAAGAAGCTGTTTTTTGAAACATCCCCTGGTCTCGACCCAGAATAGAGGCAAGGTCAAACCTGAAGCCATCAACATGCATGACTTCAACCCAATACCGAAGGGAATCCATGACCAATCTTATCACATGGCTGTTTGCAAGATTAAGACTATTGCCACATCCTGTATAATCCACATAGTATCGGTATGGTTCCTGAGGAGATCCTCCAAGGCAATAGTGAGTTGGGTTATCAATGCCCTTAAAACAGAGCGTGGGTCCTCGTTCGTTGCCTTCACCGGTGTGGTTATACACAACATCCAGTATCACTTCAATGCCTGCTTTGTGTAGCTCACGCACAAGGGTTTTAAACTCATTCACCTGACAACCTAAAAAGTTCTTCGTACTAAAAGATGATTCAGGAGCAAAAAAACCTATGGAATTGTATCCCCAGTAATTCGTTAGCCCTCTTTCTGAAAGAAAATCCTCAACATAATATTCATGAATCGGGAGGAACTCCACCGCATTGATTCCCAAATCTTTCAGGTAAGGTATCTTTTCGATAAAACCCAGATACGTTCCTGGATTTTTAACACCTGAGGAAGGGTGTGCGGTGAATCCTTTTAGATGGACTTCATAAATAATCAGTTTTTCCAGCCTGTTATCTGGGCGGGTGTCTCCCTGCCAGTCGAAGCGGTCATCTATCACAATAGATTTAGGCACAATATGTGTGTTGTCACGATCATCAAAGGAAAGGTCTTTGTCGGTTGAATTTGGATCATAGGAAAAAAGGAGGTTATCAATATTTTTAAATTTATCCGTTAATGCTTTCGCATAGGGGTCTATCAATAATTTATGCTCATTAAACCTCATCCCATACGCTGGATTATAATCACCCCTTACCTTATACCCATACAGCTGCCCTTCCTTTAACCCGCGAACAAAGGCATGCCAGATATATTTTGTAGGATTTTTTAGCCTTATGATATCTGTTGGTTCTCCATCTTCACTGTCAAAGAGGAGAAGGAAAACCTCTTTTGCATATTGAGAATAAATGGCAAAATTAACCCCATCTTCAAGCAGGGTTGCACCAAGGGGATAATAACGACCTCTTTCAGTATGTTTGTGTGTGGAGTGTTGTAATGTGTACCCCATCTTAACCTATCAGTCCAACGTCCCCTGCCCTGCAATTCCTCTCAATCTTTCTTTGGATGGGCTGTTGAACGCATATAAAGCTATATCGCTTTAAACCCTGTTAACCTTATGAAGTTTTTCGAGAGGAGCATCTCCTTTTCTTCATCAGGTATTGGCAATGTGAGGACTTTGGATAGCTCACTGCTCATATAACTAAAAGGGACATCTGAGCCAAACAAAACCCTTTCAGCGCCTATAGTCTGGACAAATTTCAATATTGTATCCTTCTGCCCAAGGGCGGTATCAAAATATATTGACTCGTTACTCTTAAAGCTTTTCAGAAAATCCAATGGATTCCCGCCGAGTATACCAAGATGGGGAATAATGAGCTTTAAACCATCACACATCTCGACGAACCTTTCTGTAAAAGACAGTTCCTCTTCAAAGATAATCGGTTTATCAATCTTCTTCAACTTTTCGATGAGTTCCGGTAATGCTTTGTCCTCAAGCACCCTGTAGTTGGAGGCTGAATCCTGCCATCCCCTCATCCAGTGCCATTTACCTCCGTAATATACTTCCGGTATTGGCTCAAAGTCTTCCCTGTCAAAGTCTTCCCTTATGTAATGGTATGGTATAAAGTTTTTTACCTTTTTGCTTTCATCCAATAGCCGGACATTAATATCGTTACTCTCTATTGCCGTTGAGGGAAATGGGATGATAACCACATATTGTATGCCGGATTCTTCCCGCTGTCTCAAAAGCTCTCTTGTTGTGACATCCATTCCAAGGGTTATGGATGGCCCCCAGTGTGAGTGGCTGTCAATGATAAGTCCAAAATCCATAACTGAAAGATGAATAACATAAATGGTATGTTGTTGTAAAGAACAGCAGGCAGTATGAAGTAAGCAGTAAGAAGAAATAAGACCAGGAGAAGAACAAGGTAAAGAATTTTTTGCTGCATATTGCTTACTCCTTACCGCTTTACTATAGACCAATTTATTGAAGGTGATAAGTGTCAACCGATCTAAAAACCCCGTTACTCACAGTTGATATTGTTATCCGATACAAAGGAGGGATTGTCCTCATTGAACGGAAAAACTATCCTCCTGGATGGGCATTACCAGGTGGATTTGTGGATATTGGCGAATCTCTTGAAGAGGCGGCGATCAGGGAAGCCAAAGAGGAAACATCATTGGATATACAATTGATTGGACAGTTCCATGCTTACTCAAAACCGGGGAGAGACCCGAGGTTTCATACCGTAACAGTGGTATTCATAGGAGATGGTGAAGGCACACTGAAAGGAAGGGATGATGCACGGACGGCAGAGGTCTTCAAAGAAGATACATTACCGGAACAGATTGCCTTCGACCACCGGGAGATCCTCGGTAATTATTTTCATTATTTAAAAAATTTAAAAACAGGTAAACGTCCGGCCTTATTCAATCCTAAAGAATAAAGGGAGCAGTACAGCTTTTTGCCTGCCTGTTAAACTGTTTTTTATAATTCCCTTTGACATTCCATCTACTTCTTAAGATTTCTTCTCATTCATTTTTAAAATTACCACCAATAATTCAATATACCTGGCTGGCGGATGGGCGACTGTACCTATAAAGCCTGAGCGCTTGTGCGCTTGTTATGTGAAGGGAGAGAGGGTCACCCAGAGAAAAGGGGTTCTCTGTAGCACGACATCACGGTACGGTTTAATTGCGAAGGTATTGTCGAGCAAAATGTCCGGGGGCGACCCTTAAACCTCCTGGTACCCCGCAATGGTTTGAATGTTCCCGATAAGGAATGATGCGCACGCTTGGGCTTTAAGTGGTTCGCTCCGTTGCGCATCAAATGAATCAAGTGTGAGAATGGTCGGGAATGGAGTGCCGGAGTGCGAAGGGAATCTCTTTTCTACAATTCGACAAGAAAAGCAATTGAACTGTAAAGGTAATTTGCAGGACAGGACAGTAGACAGTAGCTGCTTACTTCTCACTACTTACTGCTTACCGACTTTATTCCAGCGCTTCTGCTGCCTTTTTTATCCTTTCAATTCCTTTCTTAATGACTTCCATGGAGGTGGCAAAGGAGAGTCTGAGATAGCCTTCCTTACCAAACTCAACGCCTGGCACAACTGCTGTATGGAATTCCTCAAGAAGAAGCTCTGTCAAGGCCGCTGACGAGGCAATGGCCTTACCCTTATAACTTTTGCCGAGAATTTTATTGAAATTCGGGAATACGTAGAAAGTACCTTTTGGGTTGTAACACGTCACACCTTGGATGCTCCTGAGTTCTCCCACCAGGTAGTCTCTTCTCTTCTGAAATTCACCGACCATCATGCCTATGAAATCCTGCGGCCCATTGAGTGCAGCTATGGCTGCCCTTTGAGAGATGGAAGTAGGATTCGAGGTGCTTTGGCTCTGTATATTCGACATCGCCTGGATGATCTCTTTCGGCCCTGCAGCAAAACCTATTCTCCATCCCGTCATGGAGTATGTCTTCGATACACCGTGGGTAATAATCGTCCTTTCCTTGAAAGCATTATCGATCGATGCGATACTCACATGTTTGTAACCGTCATAGGCCAGCTTCTCATAGATCTCATCAGATATAATATAAAGGTTGTTTTCCACCGCAAGCTTACCGATCGCTCCCAGGTTCTCAAGGCTGAAAACGGAACCAACCGGATTAGACGGATAGTTGAGGACTATCCCCTTCGTCTTTTTTGTTATATATTTCTTCAGCATAGCTCCTGTAACCTGATAATCTTCTTCTTCATGAGTCTCTATGAGGACAGGTTTTGCATCAGCAAGTTCTATCATAGGCGGATAGGATACCCAGTAAGGGATAGGGACTATGACCTCGTCCCCTTCCTGAAAGAGCACCTGAAAAAGGTTGTATAGACCATGTTTTCCACCGCAGGAAACAATAATTTCTTCCCTCTTATACGTGAGACCGTTGTCTCTCTTGAACTTCTCGATTATTGCATCTTTAAGTGGATCAATGCCCGCCACCGGTGTGTATTTTGTGAAACCCTCATTGATGGCATCAATCGCTGCCTGTTTTATGTGTTGAGGAGTGTCAAAATCCGGTTCTCCTGCTCCAAATCCTGCAATATCCAGTCCCTGTGCCATGAGCGCCTTTTCCTTTGCCGTAATTGCCAAAGTTGGTGACGGTTTGAGTGAATTTGCTCTTTCTGAAAGCATTTAAAACTCCTTTGGTTTTATAATAATTTCTTTCACTTTGATTTTGAAGAATTTGTTGGAAGAGTTTGCTCTTATAAGGCACGCTGTATCTGCCCCTTTCCCTGTTCCCGCTATAGCAATTACGTCAGAAAAAGGGATCACTCCGCTATCCGCTGCCATTGCAATAATTTCCACACATACCTTGACACCCTGGGAGAACATCCTTAAGGTATTTGCTATCAGCTCCTGTTCCGAATAGCCTGTCAGTTCACGAATTGCTGTTCCAAGACTCCTCAAGACCATTGTACCTGTATGCACCTTTATGCCGCTGTCGGTTAATTTTTTCCTCAAATCATCAGGGAATGTCTGAACCCCCTCTTCTTTAAAACCTGTATTATGGGTTACAACAACTATCTTATGGACCCCCTTTTTGTATTTCCCGAGCATCTTTTCAGCAGAATAACCAGTTGTGGAAGCAATGACAATATGCTGCATCCCATTTTTTTCTGCATATTTTAAGGCAAATTCAATAGTTTCTTCTGTATGTTCAATACCAGACTTTTCGTAATGCATGGCGTTACTCCTGTTTCACGGTTCTTTTCCTGAGCATTTATCGTGCAGCATTTAGCGTTCAGTTCTTTGAAACCTCTACGCTCCACGCTCTGTGCAAACACTATGCGAAGCGCCGTCGGAGGTTACTGTTTACAATATTCCACGCTATCTTGTCAATCATAATATTTTCATGGTTTACAGATAATTTGCTATCAGTGCTACATGCAAATTTTAAAAAGTTTGAAGGATGTTATAGATTATACTGTACACATCCTTCCTGACCAGAATGTTTGAATGGTTGACAGGTAATATATGGAAACACCCATCTGATGTGAGGGGGGATTTGCTGTCACTCGTCTTGACAAAACCATCCCCCTCACCATTTCTCCATTCAGGGATGAGCATCGAACCAAATATTCTCTCTATTGAACGCATCACATGGAAAAGGATCATATCCTTGCCGTATATCTTCATCCTGATCCCAAAAAACGCTGTTGAATTACCGGCGATATCGTAATGGGGCACATGTTTTTCCTTTTCAATCTGTCCTGGCTGGTTCATTTCTTTCACAATATCAGAGTCAGTACAGAGCTCCCTGATGGGAGAAGCATGGGGTTTCACTGAGGGGAGAAAGAAAGTAATACCTGTGAAGTATCTCATCACCAGATCTGCAAACCGACTTCCATGATGAGGCGTTGAAAGACATATCAGTGCTTTGGGTTTCAATCCATATTGCTGTATAGCCCGTCTCGCTACAAGCCCACCTCTTGAATGCGCTACAAAAAACATATTCTGGCTATCAAGGGCATCTACCAGGTTTTTCAATTCAATTACTGCGTCGTCAATTGTTCCATGGGCACCCTGGGTCCAGCTTGCAATATTATAATGTTCTTTCAATCTTTCTGAAAAAGAGATGACCTCCTTTTCTTCCTTCAACAGTGTTCTGAAAGACATAAACAGGGTTTTTTCATCGAGTGGTGCGAACCACACCTTTTCCGTAACACCAAATCCATGAATAAGTACAATCCACGGGTTTTTATTTGCAGTTTTCACTATCATTGATAGGTCCTTGCAACAATTTTAAGTATATTTCTCGTATCCTCTGCCACCTTATACCTCTCATCAATTCTGTAACCAATAATCCAGATGATATCCCTGCCCGAGATAAGAAGCGGAATATGCCTTCTTTTTTCCTTTGGAATCTTCTGTGATATAAAAAAATCCTTCAATTTTATGGAATCTTTCATGCCAAGGGGAAAAAACCTGTCACCCTCCAGAAAAGTTCTTACATATAAACTTCCTGTTTTGTCTTTATCAAAAAACGCAACATTTCTGTCTGACTGAAATTCGACACGTTTATCATGGGATTGGGAAACTTCAAGGCTAAGTCCGAAGGGTTTGAGTATGTTCTTGCCTGCCTTCACTGGCAATATATCTTTTATCACAGGCATGGGAGGCTTTTTCGTGAATATGAGTTCATCATATACCTTCTTGGCTATGATGCTTCGGGGTAATATGACACTGAGGTTTGGCTTACTGCCCATGATGATTTTTTCTATCAGGTGCAGGTGCTCCCGTAAAGGAATGAATGCCGGCGCTATCTGTGTAAACAAATGGGCTATTACCCTGAATCTGGTCTCTTCATCTGTATTTTTCAGGGCTTCTACTTTTAGATGTATATCCCCTTCTTCAAACCACGCCTCTTTTTTCATGAACTCTTCAGCCTTTTTTTCAAACAGGTCATTGATGGAGGTAAGGTCTTGTAGCAATAAAAAAATCTTCTCTCTAAAAGCAGGGTTTAACTCTTCCATCAAAGGGGTTATATATTTTCTTATGAAGTTTCGCTCATATACAACCTTCTCATTGGAAGAATCTTCCACAAAAGGGATTGAGTGCGTTTTCGCATACTCTTCTATTTCAGACCTGTATATGTGGAGGAATGGTCGAACGATATTGTTCCTCTTCAAGGGAATCGAAGAAAGTCCTCTTATGCCCGTGCCTTTCAACATCCTTAAGAGAAATGTTTCCACCTGATCATCAAGGTGATGGGCAATTGCAATTTTATTGTAGTTCTTTGTTCTAACTATTTCCTCAAAAAAACCGTATCGTACATCCCTCCCTGCATGCTGGATAGATATACCAGATTTTTTTGCATACTTTTTCACATCAATCTTTTTTATATAACATGGGGTAGAGTATCTGTCAGCGAGAGTTTTTACGAAATCCTCATCCCTGTCTGACTCAATACCCCTTAACAAATGATTCACATGGGCAATACCAAGCTCAAAAGGCAATGTGTTCCTGATTTCGAGCAATACAAAAAGAAGTGTGGTTGAATCTATTCCACCCGATGCTCCAAGGAGAACCCGATCCCCTTCCTCTATGAGCTTTTCTTTTTCTATTATTTTTTTGACCTTGTCTATGAGATGCATTATGGGGAAACTCGTAACAGGTTTCTCACCCGCAAGAAGAACAATTTGAGGAACCGCAACTTGCACATCCTGAGGAGCCTGTACTTGTTGACGATGGTTTGAACTTATAGCCCACAGAAAATCCGAATGAGGACATCTTCCTTTTCGGTTCCTTTTCTCCACAGGCCGGGCATACCGGATTATCATTCTTGAAGACTAACAACTCAAACTCATTTCCACATTGCTCACACAGGTACTCATATATGGGCATTTTAGATTTCCTCCTTGTGTTTCTTGATTTTCTTTGCTTCTTTCGATACATCAGAAATAAGACCTTTTAAAGATGCTTTATACAAATCTATTTCCTTATCATTATTGATATCAATAGAAGTCGCCTTTTCTGCGAGTACCAGTGCCCTTGCAAACCTATTTCTAAAGTAGAAATAAAACGCAGAGGTATACATGTATAGAAATAATGCTGCTTTGTTCTGGTTGTCAAGGGAAGCTACTTTTTTGAAGAGTATCCGGGCGGTTTCATAGTACTCGCTTTCGAGATAACTTTTTGCTGCTTTGAACATCAGCAATATTTTCCCATCTTTATACATATCATCTAAAAGCTCTTCAAAGCCTTTCTTGCCATATATCTTTGTAAGGGATTTTTCATTCTCAAAGATAAAGCGTGGTAATAGATAGTTATTTTTATACATTTTTATAAGGTCTTTTAACTGCCCAACAAGTTCTTTTATAAGCATCTTTGTCTCTCTCAGGCCATCCTTTAATTTTTTATCTGCCTTTTTTATTAACATCTCAATCTCATGGACAATCTTTCTTTCCAGATTTGTAAGTTCGTTTGATGCCATGTCGCTCTTTGGCCTGTAATACTCAAGCTGATAAAGGTTTTCCCTTAAAATCATAGCTTCATGAAAGATGTACCCCACTGTCATGTCGTATAATTTTTCCTTGTAGGTGGCTTCATCGGAGTTCCTGAAAAGCCCGTGGCACATCTCTTTTAATCGAAAAAGACAACTTCTTCCTCTATCATCAATAAAATCCTCTATACTCGTGAAGCAGAGTTTACCATCTTTATATAACGTTCTGCATTCTATACACGTTGTGTACACACAAATAGATTCTTTAATGAGGTCTATCTGCTTCTTCTCGATGTTTGTCCTTTTCATTTTCACCTTTACTTTCCTTTATAAGTACTCTCAGTTCTTCACCACCAATGGTTTCCTTTTCGAGGAGTGTGTGCGCTACCTTCCCTAAAAGCGCCCTCTTATCATTCAGTGTGGTTTTTACTCTTTCATAAGATTCCTCTATGATCCTTCTCACCTCGTTGTCTATCTCTCTTGCCGTCTCTTCGCTATAATCTTTTGTCCCGAAGGAGGGACTTAAATCTAAAAAAAGCGGTTTTCTTTCTCTTTCAAAGGTCACATACCCGAGCTTTTTACTCATACCGTATTCTTTCACCATAGATTTTGCAATATCTGTTGCCCTCCCAAGGTCATTGTGCGCACCTGTCGAGACTTCTTCAAAGATGATCTCTTCCGCAACCCTTCCGCCAAGAAGGACGCATAACCTGTCAAGGAGTTCTGTTTCTGTCATGAGATACCTGTCTTCAGTGGGAAGTTGTAATGTATATCCCAGAGCCGATATGCCTCTCGGTATGATGGAGATTTTATGAACAGGGTCTGTCGTCTCAAGAAATTCTGCAATAAGTGCATGTCCTGTCTCGTGATAAGCAATGATTTCCTTCTCCTTTTTGCTCATCACCCTCTGCTTTTTTTCAAGACCTGCCATGACCCTGTCTATAGCTTCCTCAAATTCTGCCATAGTAACGGCAGTTTTCCCTTTTCTTACAGCGAGCAGGGCTGACTCATTTACCAGGCTTGCAAGGTCTGCCCCAACAAAACCAGGTGTTCTTGCGGCTACCACTTTCAAATCAACATCCTTTGCAATCTTCACATCCCGGATATGAACCTTCAGTATCTCCTCCCTGCCATTGATATCTGGCCTGTCAACAAGGACATGTCTGTCAAACCTTCCCGGTCGTAAGAGGGCCGGGTCAAGGATTTCAGGCCTGTTTGTTGCACCCATAATGATCACGCCTGCCTTTGTATCAAAACCGTCCATTTCAGCGAGGAGCTGATTTAAAGTCTGTTCCCTTTCATCGTGTGAGGAGAGTGGGTTCATGCCCCTTGCCTTACCAAGGGCATCAAGTTCATCTATAAAGATGATACATGGAGCTTTTTCCTGGGCCTGGGCAAAGAGGTCTCGCACCCGGGAAGCCCCTACCCCTACAAACATCTCGACAAAATCCGACCCGCTCATGCTGAAGAATGGTGCCTTTGCCTCTCCAGCCACAGCCTTTGCAAGGAGCGTCTTGCCCGTTCCAGGCGGGCCAACGAGGAGTATGCCCTTTGGTATTTTTCCCCCTATGCTGAGGAATTTATCCGGCGTTCTCAGATACTCTATAATTTCTTTTAATTCCTCTTTCGCTTCATCCACACCGGCTACGTCATCAAAGGTTGTCTTGATTTCATCTTCACCATATATCTTTCCCCGGCTTTTCCCGAAATTCAATACGCTTGAAGGGGCACCACCCATTCTCCGCATGAGGAAGTTCCATATGAGGAAAATGACAGCAAAAGGCAAAACCCAGGATACGATCGCCTTAAAAAACTTATTTTCATAGTAGCCTGCAAATTTAATATTGTATTTCTGCAATTCTTTCACGAGGTCCGGATCTTCTACCCTGCTCGTGAGAAATTTTGTCTTTTTACCGTCATCAAGGGTAAGCATTCCCTGGATAGTTTCGGTATCTATCACAACATCGCTGATTTTACCTTTCGCAATGTATTCTTTAAACTCACTGTAAGGTACAGTCTTTACCTCGCTTTTAAAAAAATAACTGTTGATAAAGGCTATGACGATAAAGGCTATGATAAAATACAGGAAGGTAAAGTTCTTCGTCTGCTTATCTTTAGACTTGTACTTGTCCTTGAGTTCAAGGAAAATCCCCTTACTCTTCTCTTTTTTTGGTTGCGTCTTTTTTCTCGGCATGGATACAGTCTATCAAAAAACCATTGATTTTGAAACAGGTTTTTCAGGATCGAAAGCATACACGCTTGATGGATTCTCAAATAGTTCTTGACTGAGGGGTTCCAATCCAATAGATTAATGAATCCAAAATATGGAAACTTCCTTGAAAGACAAACAATATCCCGTTATAGAGAAAGAACATTCAGTCATCAATAGAAGTAACCTGAGGAATATCATCATCGTGATTTCTTTTCTGTCTGCCCTGGTCTGCCCTATAGACAGTATCAGAATATTCGTATCCTTTTTACTGTTAAGCATGGGTTGTTTCTTTCACTTTGTCACCAAAGGGGTTTTGATACGAAATGTTGTTCTGTGTAAGGATGGAACATACAGTGTCGTCCGGCACCCCTATTATCTGGCAAACTACTTGATTGATTCCAGTTTTTGCCTGCTAAGCGGCAATATCTATCTATTATTGATCTATCCTTTACTTTTTTATTGGGCTTACGGGCCGACATTACGAAAAGAAGAGAACTTCCTTACCTCCATTTATGGGGATGAGTATGTGAAATACAGTCTGGAGATACCCCAGATCTTTCCAGATGCCTACTCTATTAAAAATTGGAGGGAAATTATTCATGGATTCTCCAGAAAACGCATAACGACTAACGAATTGTCAAGGATGCTGAGGTTCTGGGCTACCGGATTTTTTATCGTATTTTTACATAGCATCACAAAGGACGGCTTTGAAAGACTCAACCTCTCCTATCTCAAAAATAACCATGGTGGACTCACACTCCTATCACTGGTAATCATACTATACGTTACAAGCCTCATCATTAAGGGTAAAAAGAGAGAAACTTCGTAACAGGAACAAACACAAATCCTCCTTCTTCCAATTGAAACAAAAAATCTATTGACACCAAACAAATGTTTGGTATAATACCTCCATGCTCACAAAAATAGGGGAAAGGATAAGGGTTGGGGTTGTATTCAGGGAAGAAGGGCAGAAAATAGAGCCAAGATGGTTCCTGTGGAAAGGAAAGCGGTTAACGATACAAAGGGTTACGTATAGATGGCGCGAGAAAACAGGCAAAGAATTGATACATAAATTTGCCGTAACAGACGGGAGTAATCTCTACGAGCTTTCATACTTACAGGAAAGCTTGCTCTGGTTTCTCGAGGCGGTGGAAACAGATGGATAAGACTATCATGTATATAGATGCAGACGCTTTTTTCGCCTCCGTTGAACAGGCATCCCGACCAAACCTCCTCGGTAAGCCTGTTGCGGTAGCGGGGAGAAACAAAAGAACAGTGGTGGTAGCCTCATCCTACGAAGCAAAAAGACTGGGAATAAAGACAGGGATGACCAAGGGTGGAGCAAAGAGAACACTCCCCTCCCTTATCATTGTGGAAGGTAACAACGAAAAATATGTGGATACCTGTGTAAGGATAAACGAGATACTCCTGAAATATACCCCTGAGGTAGAGATATATTCGATAGATGAGTCTTTTATGGATATTACAGGCTCTTTCCCCTTCTTTCCCTCTCCTGCCGGCATTGCCCATGCAATTAAAAAAGAGATAAAGGATACCTTTGGAATTACCTGTTCGATAGGGATCGGACCCAACCGACTTATTGCAAAGATAGCAGGTGAGAGCGGTAAACCGGATGGATTGGTGATGGTGAAAAAAGAGGAAACCAGAGGATTTATGAAGGAGCTTCCTGTGGGAGCGATACCAGGAATAGGGAAAAGGATGGGGGTAGCCCTAAAAGACCTGGGAGTCATCACCTGTGGAGAACTCCTGGACTTTCCTGTAAGCGTATTACGGAGAAGGTTCGGGATATGGGGAGATTATGTATCTCTCATGGCACAAGGAATAGAACCATTAGGGGATAAGCGCTCCGGAAGACCGTCCACATCTATAGGTCATAGTATGACCTTTGAGGAAGATATAGGGGACAGGGCGACTATTAAGAGTCATATCCTTGAGCTTTCAGAGATGGTGGGGCGAAGGCTGAGAAAGGAAGGAATGACAGCAAGGGGTTTTTCACTTACCTGGAGATACCCTGATTTTACCACTTACACAAAAAGATGCTCCATCCCCTTCCATACACAGGACGGTAAGATGATCTACCAGGTTACGGGAACATTGATGGACTCCATAAGGTTGAAGGACAGGATAAGACTCCTCGGCGTTACCGCTTTTAACCTTCAAAAATCCATGGCTATCTCGCCTTTGATAGAGAAGAGTGATAAGGGAGAAAGGCTCTATAAAGTAATGGATACCATAAACGATATATTTGGAGAACACTCTATACACCGGGCAACTCTGCTCTTGTGCAGAAAACATCACTGGGTTATCTCCCCTGCATATAGGCCGTATAAATCATATCCATTTAGAAGATAAAAATGAACTGTGTAGTAGATACAGGAATGTGAAAAGTTTTGCTTGACTTAACCCTTCAAAATATATTACTTTAGACAAATTTTTAAGGGTGGTATGATGAAAACGTATTTTCCAAAAACAGGTGATATAGTCAAAAACTGGTATGTGGTGGATGCGGACGGAATAATTCTTGGCAGGCTTGCAGCAAAGGTGGCTGTAGTCCTCAGGGGGAAAAATAAACCAACCTTTACACCTCATACAGATGTGGGAGATTTTGTTGTTGTGGTCAATGCAGAGAAGGTCAAGCTTACGGGCAACAAATTATTTCAAAAAATATATCAAAGACATACCGGTTATCCTGGAGGGATTAAGGTTGTCAATGCAAAGACCCTTCTCGCCAAGAAACCAGAGGAAGTCATTATGTCCGCTGTGAGAGGCATGCTTCCCAAAAACAGCCTTGGAAGGCAAATGTTAAAGAAGTTAAAGGTGTACAGGGGAAGCGAGCACCCTCATAAAGCCCAGATGCCCAAAGAATTAGCGGTAAAGGAGGTATAAGGTGCCTGAAAAGAGGTACTACGCAACAGGAAAAAGAAAGACTGCTGTAGCAAGGGTCTGGATAAAACAAGGTCCAGGGAACTACATCATCAACGGACGAACACTTGACGAATATTTTCCTCTCGAGGAATTGAAGCTTACGGTGAGTAAGCCTTTCATGCTTACAGACAATATCGGGAAGTTTGATGTAGTTGCAAACATCTATGGCGGAGGCATTCCTGCCCAGGCATGGGCTTTAGGTCACGGAATTGCAAAAGCCCTTTTAGAATACAATGTGAACCTGAGAGCACCTCTCAAAAAACAGGGACTCATTACAAGAGACCCAAGAGCCAAAGAGAGAAAGAAATATGGCAAAAAAGGGGCAAGAGCAAGTTTCCAGTTCTCTAAGAGATAATCTTTAATGTGGAAAGTAGGTATCATAGGAGCCACTGGATATACAGGGCTTGTACTTATATCTACCCTTCTCCCCCACCCAGAAATAAAAATCACCCTTGTCACTTCCAATACCTATAAAGGGAAGAAGATTTCAGAAATATTTCCGCTTCTTAAGGGACTTTTTGAGGAAAAGCTTGTACCCACCGATGAAAACCATAAAGGGAAATGTGATGTGTATTTCCTATGCCTGCCCCATGGAAGTTCTATGGAAATGGCAAAAACTTTGTTTGATAGCAAGTCTATTATCATTGACCTGAGTGCCGACTTCAGGTTTGAGGATGTGAATGTGTATGAACAGACTTACACTAAACATACTGCAAAAAAACTTATCCCCAATGCTGTATTCGGGCTTCCAGAACTTTACAGGAACAGGATAAAAGGTGCAAAGCTCATAGCCAACCCTGGTTGTTATCCCACCTCTGCTATTCTCGCATTATACCCGCTCCTGAAAGAGACCCTCATAAAGGGAGATATTTTCATAGACTCAAAATCAGGCGTGAGCGGTGCCGGGAGAGAAACAAAATTAGGGAGTATGTTCTGTGAAGTATCTGAGGGTTTCAGGGCTTATAACGTGGGCATACATCGCCACGAGCCGGAGATACAGAAAGAGGTGAGCAAATTCGTCAGTATGAAGGTTACTTTTGTCCCACACTTGCTTCCGATAAACAGAGGTATACTCACGACAATATACAGTAAATTGAAAACCTTCACCAAAACAAAGGGTTTAATAAAATTGTATAAAGAAATTTACAGGGACGAGCCCTTCATAAGAATCATGGAGGAAGGGACGTATCCCGATACACATTTCACCAGATTTTCCAACTACTGCGACATTGGCATAAAAAGCTTTGACGATGGCAGGGTTGTTATTATTTCTGCAATAGATAATCTTGTCAAAGGGGCATCAGGCCAGGCCGTACAGAACATGAATATTGCCTTGGGGATAGACGAGACGTTAGCGCTCACAGGCATACCACAGTATCCCTGAAAGATTACATATTTCTCACTATCGCTATTCTTTAGTTAGAATAATCCTTTAATCCTGCCGGTATTCACATCAACATCTATTCTCCGGAACGCAGGATCAGAGCTTGTGCCTGGCATCAGACTGATCGTTCCTGTCACCGGGCACAAGAACCTTGCCCCTGTGTATACAAGCACATCTCTTACAGGTAAAGCCCATCCCTTTGGCACACCTTTCCATTCAGGCTTATGGGATAAGCTTAAATGTGTTTTGACCATCATGGTAAAATAGTTTTTCTTTTCTGGATCTTCCTGAAGTTTCCTTGCCTTATCTTCTGCCTCAGGTATCCACAATACCCTGTCAGCGCCATACACATTTTTCGCAATTACTTCAACGCGCTGCATAAATGGCATCTCAAGCGGGTAAAGGAATTGAAAATCCACCGGTTCTCTGCATGCCTCGATCACTGCATCAGCCAACTCGAGGGCTCCTTCACCTCCTTTTAACCAGTGTTCAGAAAAAGCGACACGTGCTCCCGCTGCTTCTGCGTATTTCCTTACAAGCGCTATCTCATCCTTTGTATCCGTATAAAAACCATTGATACATACAACAGGTTTCATGCCTGACATCTTCACCGTGCGAATGTGATGGATGAGGTTTGGCATACCTTTTTCAAGCAATTCCATGTTCTCTTTCCCATACTCTTCAGGGAGGGGCAATCCCGGTGCTACTCTTGGACCTCCTCCGTGCATCTTTAATGCCCTGATAGTTGCTGTAATCACCGCTACGCTGGGTTTCAAACCGCTGATGTTACATTTTACATTCCAGAACTTCTCAAATCCAATATCACTTGCAAATCCGCTTTCTGTAACATGGTAATCAAATAATTTAAGACCTATACGGTCTGCAATAATCGAGGATTGCCCTATTGCTATATTCGCAAAAGGCCCGGCGTGAACCATAACCGGTTGACCCTCCAGTGTTTGTAAAAGAGTGGGATTAATACTCTCCCTCATAAAGGCACACATAGCCCCTGCCACTTCGAGGTCTTCTGTTGTAATGGGCTTCCCTCTTTTATCGTAGGCAACAGTAATCTTGCCAAGCCTCTCTCGTAAATCTTTCAGGTCATTGGCTATGGATAGAATGGCCATCACCTCAGAACTCACGGCTATATCAAAGCGTGACTGCATGGTAAATCCATCCATTTTCCCACCAAGACCGATAACTATATTTCTAAGGGGTTGCGCACATAAGTCCATAACCCATCCCATCTGTACATTATTTGAATCTATATTCAGGCGACGTAGTTTTCTCTTTGCAAGCTCCTCATCGTTATAATTTCTCTCATGTTGCATCCGTGAAGTAAGGGCAACCATAGCAAGATTATGAGTATTCGTAACAGCGGATATATCACCTGTCAATCCAAGGGAAAATTCAGTTAATGGTATTACCTGAGCATTTCCACCACCCGCAGCACTTCCCTTTATATTCATTGTAGGTCCTGTTGAGGGCTGCCTTATTGCGCCGCCCACATTTCTTCCCCTCTTCCCCAATCCTTCGATCAACCCCATAGTTGTTGTTGTTTTACCTTCTCCCAGGGGGGTGGGTGTAATTGCAGTCACCACTATATATTTCCCATCCTCTTTGTCTTTCAACCTTTCTAAAATCTTTGCAAAATCTAATCTGCCAACCCTGCCGGAAGGGATTACTTCATCCTTTTCCAGGCCAATCTCCCTCTGGAGCTGCCAGATAGATTTCATATCCTTTTCTGCAGACTCAGAGATCTGCCAGTCCGCCATTCTCGTTGGATCGTATGGCATTATTCCTCCTTTGTTCTGTTTCATACAAGCATTATATCTTGAGAAATATATTTGTCAATCTATTACCGGGGCTTGCGTCGCCCCCTCCCCAAGCAAAGCTTGTGGAACCTCCCCCTCTCGCTTGCTGTGCAAGCTGGATAGATTCATACCGGGGCTTGCGTCGCCCCCTCCCCAAGCAAAGCTTGTGGAACCTCCCCCTCTCGCTTGCTGTGCAAGCTGGATAGATTCCAACACCCGTGTAATACCACGGTACCCGGCGACGCAAACCAGCAGAGTACCACGTTTTTTAACGTGGGTGAATGCTTCCGTTATTTACGCGAAGCGTATGTATCAACAGTGCCACGGGTTTGCCCGTGGGAATCTATTCAGCTTTCTTGCCTATTCTCCTGTTTGAGGTGTTTGATAAGTTCAAAATAGTGCCCTGCTTCTTCCACCTTGCCTCTTTTCTTTGCACCGTTTCCATAGATCTGGCATTTTTTTATTAACTCTTCTTTGGCCTGGGTATATTGAGCGTTATCCAACATGCCGCTATTCACTATTTTCAAAAGACTCTGTATCCTGAACCTGTCAATCCCTTCATACCTTATCGAAAGCTGGTCTTCGTGTCCACCCCTCTTAACGATCAAAGGCTTATCTACAAACAGGATTGGATATTTTGAAGAAATCCTGAGCCATATATCATAATCCTCACATACAGGCAAAGATTCGTCAAAAAGACCAACATCATCAAATATCTCCCTTTTTATCACAACAGAGGATGGGCTTATAATGCAGAGGGGCAGGCACTGCTCAAAGATATAACCCGTGTATTTTTTATGTCTCTTTCGCTGATTTAATCTTTTTCCATTCCTTATCCAGATTTCGTCCGTATAGGATATGGAAAATCCCTGCCCCTCCATCAACTCTATCTGTTGTGAGAGTTTACCTTTCAGCCAGAGGTCGTCCACATCGAGAAAAGCTATGTATTCACCCTTCGCAACCTGTATACCCGTATTGCGTGCATGGCTTATCCCTTCATTTGCCTTCCATATGTATTGAACAGATAGTCCTTTCATTTCATCGTGGGAATTGTCAGTAGAACCATCATCAATAACTATTACTTCTTTATTTTTATAGTCCTGGCTTAAAACAGAGAGAACGGCTTCTTTTAAAAAAACCCTTCTATTGTATGTTGTGATTACTACCGAGACCATTAAGATGGAGCTTCATCTGGATACGTTTGGACCCTTTTGCTAAATCCACATACCAGACCGGCATAAGCATAGTGCTCTGATAATTCTTCTCAAAACCTTTTTCCGAAAGAGAAACAATCTCAACTGGAAAGGTCCAGATAGCAAAGGGTTCATCCAACTCAAGGTTAATTTCAACATGCTGATAAGGGTCGTGGAACAATACCTTACGCGAAGGTTGTAAAACTTCATTCGTTGTTAAGGGCCACTTTCCATGCTTGGTCTCCATATAACGCTCACCACCACTCCCCAGAAAGGAGAAATTAAATTCGATTCCCAGATAGAAAGGCTCTGTAACACCACCTTCAACTAAATAATCTATAAATAATCCATCCTGTCCTTCATGTAAAACAATATCCTTACTTATTGATAACGGCAACCCCTCATGATTCATCCAGTAATTACCATCCCTTTTCATTGACAGCCTTACCAATTTCTTATCCTTTGTTATCACACCCCGGTAAGGCTCCGTAACAAAATCCCCGGGCTCGACATACCTACCCCTGTAAAAGCTCTCTAACGATAAATCCATTCCCATAACATGGTCTATAAGAGATGCCCTTCCATACCAGTCATAATAGAGGTATTGATCAAGGCCTTCCTCCTTTGCAAGGACCATATCATGGATAGTCTTCTTCCCATCCGCAATATCGGTTGCTGCCAGCCTTACTTTATCGTGATAACCTTCATACCTGCGCTGGAGTGTGGCCATAATATTCGCAGACGAGGGTTTATAGTCAAGTTCATATAGAACACCACCCTTTTTGAGAAGGAAATAGGCTTTTATATTGTTATTGTTAAGAATTGCCTCCTCGCTTCCATCCATATTGACATCTTCAACACACCCTTCGACAAATGGTTTCTTAGGCTCTAAGTGTTTTTCAGCTTCAATGAGGTGATGATACACAGATGCCCGGAGATGAGGAAGGTAGAGACCACCAAAAACTCCATGCCAGTAACTGTCATTACATTGAGCCATAAAAACATGTTTTTTAGCCTCTGAATCCTTTTTCGCCTTCTTCGTTACCGCAAGCATTTTCTTATGCATGTCGTTACTTTCAGGATACTTCACGAGGAAGTTCTTGAAGTAGCCTCCTTTTACAAAAAGCTTATAGCCCATTTCAGGATTATTCATGCACACACTATAATCCTTCGTCACCCTGGCAGGCAAGCACCACTCGCCCATCTCCTTATAGGATGCACAATCGAGATAAATGAGACCTTTTGGGGGTTTATCTGACATATATTCACTGAAAGTGACTGTTTTTAACCAATCCTTATTTTCACTGAGGTAGCTGAAGAATATTCTCAACCAATTTTCCTGATACACATAGCTGTATGTCCCTGGCCATAGACCAAACTTTTCGCCGTCATCTCCGAAAACAGCTAAATCCCCTCCCTTTTCCTCGATCCCCCTGAAGTATTGATCAAGAGTATCTACTTGTTTAAAAGGAATTGCGTATCTCAAGAACTCCAGGCCAGGGAATATAAACAGTTTATGTCCCTCACATTCTGTAACAAAATACCCATAGAGCTCTTCTTCTGTCATCCCGGTAGCCTTAAAATGGTTATCATCCACGAGGGTATGGGAAACACCAGCTTTATTTAAAATCTTGGGCATATGGGGCTCATACACCCTTTCTGCAAGCCAGATGCCTTGTGGTCTCTCACCAAAGACATCTTCCATATAATCCATATGCATTTTTATCTGTGAGATACCGTCTTCCTCTGGCAGCAAAGAGAGGACAGGTTCATACATACCGCCTGATACTATTTCTATCTGACCCCTTCTTTTTAATTCTTTAAGAAGCTTGATATATTCCGGCTTGTTTTTGTACAACCATGAAAAGAGATAACCTGAGAAGTGGAGATTTATCTTGATTGCTCTGAAATCCTTCAGCACCTCGAAAAAAGGCATATATGCATGAGCATACGCCTCCTCAAGTATGAAATCCATATTTCCAACCGGCTGATGGTTGTGTATACATAAAACAAGGTGCATTGAAACCCCTGAATAAATGGCGGGGTCGACGAGAATTGAACTCGCGGCCTCCGGCGTGACAGGCCGGCGTTATAACCAGGCTTAACTACGACCCCGCTTAAATGGTAGGCGGAACAGGTTTTGAACCTGCGACCCTCGGCTTGTAAGGCCGATGCTCTCCCGCTGAGCTACCCGCCCATGTCCGCTCAATATAGCAGTTAAATCGCCCAAAGTCAAATACCTGCTCACGGTTTACAGTTCACTGTTCACAATTTGGTGAATTAGCGTTTAGCGCACAGCGTTTCATCCTCTACGCTGACATCTCTACGCTCCACACTATTTCAGGCTATCTCAGCCTCTTCCTCATAGATCAATATAGGTCTTTCATGGCTCACTATCACTTCTTCACTGACCACACACTCTCTTACATTCGACAGGGCCGGTATTTCATACATCACATCCAGCATGACCTTCTCCATCATGGATCTTAATCCCCTTGCACCTGTCTTTTTCTTCATTGCCTCTCGTGCTATGCCCCTGATTGCACCCTCAGTAAACGTGAGCGTTACATGTTCCAGTTCAAAAAGTTTTTTGTACTGCTTTACAATCGCATTCCTCGGTCTCTTCAAAATCTCCACAAGATTATCCTCGGTTAACTCCTCAAGGGTAGCAATAATAGGTAATCTCCCTATAAATTCAGGTATAAATCCGTATTTCAAAAGGTCTTCTGGCTGGATATCCTTAATTAACTCTGAATACTGCTTATCTCTCCCACCTACTACATCAACTCCAAAACCTATTCCTTTTTTACCAATCCTGTTGGCTATTATAGAATCTACTCCATTGAAAGCCCCACCACATATGAAAAGTATGTTAGAGGTATCTACTTTAATATAGTCCTGCTGTGGGTGTTTCCTCCCGCCTTTAGGCGGCACATTCGCAATTGTCCCCTCTATAATCTTTAAAAGTGCCTGTTGAACGCCTTCTCCAGATACATCTCTTGTAATTGACGGGCTATCGGTCTTTCTTGATATCTTATCAATTTCATCAATGTACACGATACCTCTCTCCGCTCTTTCTGTATTGTAATCGGCTGCTTGAAGCAGGTAGAGTATAATGTTTTCTACATCCTCGCCTACATATCCTGCCTCTGTCAATGTAGTTGCATCTGCCATGGTAAAGGGTACATGGAGCAGTTTTGCTAACGTCTGGGCAAGCAGTGTCTTTCCAGAACCTGTGGGCCCGATAAGGAGAATATTACTTTTCTGTATCTCTACATCATCAAATTTTGCTTTTGACTCTATCCTCTTATAATGGTTATACACAGCAACGGAAAGTACTTTTTTCGCATAATCCTGTCCAATGACAAACTCGTCGAGAAGTCTCCTGATCTCATGAGGCTTTGGTATAGAAGTTTTTATATAGTCAAGCTTTTCTCTTTTAGCCTCTTCCTGTATTATCTCATTGCATAAATCTATGCATTCATCACAGATATACACCATAGGACCTGCAATCAGCTTTTTTACTTCATCCTGGCTCTTTCCACAAAAGGAACAGTGTAGTTTTATTGTCCTGCCGTCGTTTTTCCTAATCATCGTCATTGCCTCTTCTCCACTATTTGGTCAATTATACCATATTCCACGGCCTGTTCTGCAGTCATGTAAAAATCCCGATCAGTATCCGTGGCAATCTTCTCAATTGGTTGTCCTGTGTGCTTTGTAAAAATCTTATTGATTTCTTCCCGCATCCTTAAAATCTCTTTTGCCTGAATGTCTATATCGGTCGCCTGGCCCTGTGCGCCTCCCAGTGGTTGATGGATAAGGATTCTTGAATGTGGCAAGGCATACCGCTTGCCTTTTTCTCCGCCAGCGAGGAGTAGCGCTCCCATACTCGCTGCCTGGCCAATACACATAGTTACCACAGAAGGTTTTATATACTGCATTGTATCATATATAGCAAGGCCGCTTGTAATATGGCCACCCGGGGTATTTACATACAGATAAATATCTCTTGCAGGGTCTTCAGATTCAAGAAATAAAAGCTGCGCCATTATGATGTTTGCAACATTATCATCTATACTGGTACCGAGAATGACAATCCTGTCTTTCAACAACCTTGAATATATGTCATAGGCTCTCTCGCCCCTGCCATCCTTTTCAATAACTATCGGCACAAGGTTCATGGCTTCTCCTTTATAATGGCGTTGTCCCTTAGAAAATTAATCGTTTTTTCTTCGACGATAGTATGCTTCAAACCATCCATCAGGTTATAATTCTCATAAAAACTCTTTATATCATCGTAGGCCCTTTTTGTATCTTCCGCTATCTTCTTTATCCTCTCATGGACATCGTTATCTTCCAGCTTTATGTCTTCTTTCTCAGCAATTTTAGAGAGTATTATATCTGTTTTTATCCTTTCCTCTGCCCTTGGCTCAAACTCCTTCTTAAAATTACCCTCAAGGTTCCTCTTTTCCTCTTCAGTCAGACTGTCTGCTTTGAATCTTTGCCTTGCATCCTCCATCATCATATCAACCCTCTTCTCAAGAAGCCTTTTAGGAATAGGAATGTCCACTCCATGGATTAAAGTGTCTACCATCTTTTGAGCAATGCTCTTTCTTCGTGCAACTTCCTTTTCCTTCTCTATTTCCTGCTTGAGTCCATCTTTCAAACTTTTCATGTTTTCAAAGCTCAGGTCCTTGGCAAATTCGTCATTCACCTCAGGCAGTCTTTTCTCTTTAATCTCTTTCAATAACACGTTAAAAAGTATTGTTTTTGATGCGATGCCCTTGTCTGGATAATTTTCAGGGAACTTTATCTCAATCTCTTTTTCCTCACCCACCTTCATCCCGATAATTGTATTCTCAAATTCCGGCATAAGCTGGGCATTGCCAAGCTCTATGGGATATGCTTCTGTGCTCACATCTTTTAGTGGTTTCCCGTTCAAATATCCCTGATACTTTATAACAGCAAAATCTCCTTTCTGTGCTCCAGTATCCCCTTCCTTCGTGACCATCTCTGCATGCATCTGGCGTAAGCCTTCTATCCTGTTCTCTACTTCTTCATCTGTTACCTTAATGGCCTCTACTTCAATCTCCAGTCCTTTATAGGTAGGTAACTCTATCTCAGGTGCAATCTCGCATTCAAGCGTGTAACCATGGCGGCCTTCCTCTTCTATGAAATCCGCAACGGGTTCAATAACAGGGTCAACCTTTGCCTCGGAAAGTGCTTCAGCCATTGTGGATTGAACCATCCTCTTTTTCAGCTCATCATTGATATAATCCTTGTAATAGGTGGAGATAATAGACCTTGGAACTTTGCCCGGTCTAAAGCCTTTTATTTTAGCTCCCTTTTTCAGCTCTTCATATATCTTTTCTTCCAATTCTTTTACCGTTTCTTCTGGAAGAATAACCTCTACCTTCTTCCTCACACTATCAAGATTCTCTACTTCAACTTTCATTCAATCCTCCAGAAAATACGAGAGTGGAAACCAATTTTCTCCCTGTCAGTCGTTTTATTATAACCATAACATCTCAAATTATCAAGATGTTTCGGGGCTTGCCCAAAATGGCATCGGTCATACGGACTACCAAGCAAGCAAAGATATCTTCCTGAAATGTTGGCGTTGATAAGCTTACCTAATATGGAACATTACAAGTGGTATTCACCAATCCTGATATCCGGTTTACTCAAACTCCAATGACAGTTGTTCTCCCTGTGGCACAATTGCGGGCACCTCAAAAGGTTTATCGATCCGCTCCCATCAATCTCTGTAGGTGAAGAAGCTGTACCAAGGAATGGCAACAAACTGCTCCCAGCAGGTAAATCCTTTTGTCTTATTTTCTACTTTCTCCTCAATCAATGCGTTTTAGAACTCCACCTTTGAGAATATTTGTAGAATCTGACCAAATATGCTGCTAAACTTATTCATAGCGTGCCTCCTTTCAGGTGTTTTTGTTTTTTTGTCAATTCAAATTCTACCTGATTGGGGATCTATGTTAAAGGCTGTTTTGGATAAGAGTGATAGAAAATGAAATAATATATCCGAGAAAAAACAGTGAAAAAACAGTTGGAAGACAACACTACAAGTTCTAAACAATGGTATTACAAACAGGAAGATGGCAGACACCAATTTATACGTGGACCTTTTACCAGACAAGAAATACTTGAAATACTTGAAAAAGGCATCATTAACAAAAATACATTAATCAGACATAGCAGTGGTTACTGGTATCCTGCATTCCGATATTTATCAAATAGCCCCATATACCAGAAGATAGGGGAATCAACAGTGGATGATTCCAACAAAAAGGAAGAGACGAAACAGGATAACCAGGCATGGCAGGCCTTAAAATCCAAAATTCAATGGGATAATTTAAAAACTGAAACAAAAAATACAGGGTTTGCTGTCACAAAAAAAGAGCAAAAGATTAGTTCGTCCACTCCTCCTGTTGAGCCCATACCATCCAAAGGTAATGAAAAACTAACCAATATACTTGTTTATAACAAAGTAATTCAGGCTATTGTAGTTTGTATATTATTATTAGGAATCTTGTCACTTTTTACCAAAAAGAACGACAACATCAAATCAACTAACTCATCACCCAATTCTATACCGATACACAGCTTGACTCCAGCGCAACCAGGTGAATCAATCCCTCCAATTATCCCATCTACTGAGAATCAGCAAAATCAAAACATCAGAATAGTGAAGAAAATTGTTGAACTACATTCCACCGGCAATCGCACCACCTAAGGCTTCAAAAGGCGTAGCATAATTTAAACATTTTCTTGGCCGATTGTTAAGCAATGTTTCGACCTTCTTTACCTGATAGTCGCTCACGATCGAGAAATCGGTCTTCTT
>CAIJOT010000007.1 GCA_903822335.1 uncultured delta proteobacterium | reverse complement strand
GACTCAATCTCGGAACAAGAGACCCTGAATCCTTTATGCTTTATGACATCTGCGCTTCTATCCATATAATAAATCTGTCCCTCATCGTCCATCCGAACAAAATCCTTCATCCGGTACCATATCTTGCCGTCAAGCTCAACATAAGCCTCTGCCGTTTCTTCAGGCTTATTCCAGTAACCCTTCGGGATATAGTCAGAGGTAACCAGCAGTTCCCCTGCCATGTTCGGTGGAACCGGTTCCAGTGTATCCGGATCAACAATCTTCACCTGTCTTGATGGCAATGGGAAACCGAGACTGCCAGGCACAGGCTCCTTGTCCATAGGACTCACTGTAACGAAACCAACTTCCGTTGAACCAAAGATCTGACGGATCGGGAGACCAAATTTTTGCTTCCACCTGTTATAAACCTCAGAAGGAAGGACATCCCCTCCGCTCCAGCAATATTTTAAGGAGGACAGGTCATAGAATTTCAGCCTGTCATTTTCTAAAATCATGCGGTATAGCGTTGGGGCTCCGAGAAATAGGGTTGCTCTATTCCTCTCGATAGCTTCCAAAATTGCATCAACCTGAGGAGTGGGCATCAATACTGCAGTATTACCTTTGGTCAAAACCATCCCCAGGATAACCCCTTGAGCCAACTGGTGGAAAAGAGGATTCACCATAATGAGCACATCGTTGCCTTCAGAAATATAACCTTCCCCTAATGCACGAACTTCCTGAACAAACGAGACCATCCCGGTATGGGTGGAAGGACATCCCTTGGGGAAGCCTGTTGTGCCGCCGGTGTACAGTATATAGCAGAGGTGTTCGTTCGGTTTAATGTTCACTTCAGGGGGTTGGGGTGGATAGTCATGAATTAGCTTTCTGAAGGAGTATACATTTCCATCCCCTTTCACAACACCCTTGGGCACCTTATCAAACATGGCGCCAACTGTTCTTTTATACCAGGGAAGTAAATCAACAAGATTTGTGACAATAGCCCTCTTGAGACAGGTTTTTGGAAAAACTTCTTCAATATACCTGAAATTCGTGTCCTGACATACAACCGTCTCAGCGCCCGCATCGTTGATAAGGTAACTGATTTCATAAGGCGTATAAATAGGGGAAACCGTTACCGGGATAGCGCCGATTCGCTGAGCGCCGAAATATCCGATGAGGAATTGCGGACAATTCGGGATATACAGCATTACCTTATCGTTCTGCCTTACACCCAGATCATACAGGGCCGTGGCAAAACGGTCAATCAACTCTTTCAGTTGTTTATAGGAAAATTTCTCACCAATGTAGATGATGGCCGGGTGATCAGGATATTTCTCGCAAGCTCGCTCGAATCCGTTGATGAGCGGTTCATCATATGATGGTATCATAATCCCCCCAAATTTTCAGACCTTGTATGGTTATTTACGTATAAATAAGATGTTCTAATCCATATATTTTATCGCTAAATTTTTTTAGCATATAAACAGGAAGGAAACAATAAAATCATTGATTCTCTCAATTTCCACAAGAACAACCTCAACCTTGACAATAATAAGGGCGTTTGATAGTATTGAACTAATGAAAATCATTTATTTTTTACTCACGGAACATTAAATGCCACGCATATTCGACAACATAGACAATCATTTACTGACTGCACTTCAAGAGACCATACAGGTTTCCGATAGGGCCGATTTTTGTGTTGGTTATTTTAACCTGCGGGGCTGGAAACAGATAGATTCCTTTATTGAAAGATGGTCAGGAGGAGATGGTCACTGTTGCAGACTCCTTGTTGGGATGCAAAGATTACCAGAAGAAGAACTTCGCACTCTCATGAGCCTGGTCAAGCAAACCGACATAGACAATCAGACTGCCCTCAGGATAAAGAAAAGACTTGTTGAGGAATTCCGCAATCAACTCACCCTCGGCATTCCGACTAACGAGGATGAAGCAGGGCTTCGCCGGCTGGCGGCACAGATTAAATCAAAAAAAGTCATCATAAAGCTTTTCCTTCGTCATCCGCTTCATGCAAAACTCTATTTGCTTTTTCGCCCGGACCCTATTAATCCAAAAGTAGGCTACTTGGGAAGCAGCAACCTCACGCTTGCAGGCCTATCCAAACAAGGAGAGTTGAATATCGATGTCCTTGATGACGATGCCTGTACCAAGCTTGCGGCATGGTTCGAGGATAGATGGAATGACAGATGGTGCATTGATATCTCGAAAGAACTTGTTGATATCATAGAGGAAAGCTGGGCACGTGAAGATTTGATACCCCCATACCACATATACGTAAAAATAGCGTATCATCTCTCTCAGGAGGCACGCGCCGGTCTCTCTGAATTCCGCATCCCAAATG
>CAIJOT010000006.1 GCA_903822335.1 uncultured delta proteobacterium | reverse complement strand
TAACCTAAGATGTATTCACTGTCATGCCACTTCAGGGAAACCTGCTAAGGATGAGCTGACAACCGATGAAGCGAAAAAATTTATAGATGAACTTGCAAAGGTGGATGAATTCAGGATGCTCGTTTACACAGGAGGTGAGCCTCTTGTACGTTCTGACATCTTTGAACTCTTCGAGCACTCGAAAAAGGCAGGCATGCTCAATGTCATTGCCACGAACGGCACCCTTATTGACGAAGACATGGCGTTTAGATTGAGAGAGGCAGGTGTTGTCGGGGCCGCTGTAAGTCTTGATTCAGCAAACCATGAGATTCATAACAGGATCCGTGCACATTCCAATGCTTTTGAATTAGCGATGCAGGGCATACATGCTGTGAAAAAAGCAGGTATCCTTTTACAGATAAATGTTACCGCAATGGAATACAACTTTGACACGATGGATGAATTGATAGAGCTGGCAGATGCTGAGGGCTCGGGGATTATGCTGATGTACCAGCTCGTTCCTGTGGGGAGAGGAAGCAGGATTGAGGAAGCAACGCTTGATGTGAAGGAGAACGAAAAGTTGTTGAAGTTTTTAACTGAGAAACAGAGAAATATTTCTACTATTATAGAACCTGTTGCAGGCCCTCAATACTGGCCTTATCTGATGGAGCAGAATAATGAAACAGGCACTGTCTGGATGAAGCTTGCTGAGCAGGTATTCCATGGCTGTGCTGCCGGACGTGGTTTCGTGTACATTAAAGCCAACGGAGATGTATGGCCCTGCCCATTTGTAGAGGTGAAAGCTGGTAATGTAAGGGATAATTCTTTTGAGTCGATCTGGCGAAACAGTGAAGTATTTGCCAATTTACGGGACCGGGAACATACACTGAAGGGCAGATGTATGGAATGTAAATATAGAAAAATATGCGGTGGGTGCCGTGGCAGAGCTATGGCATATAGCGGGGATTACTTGGCTGAAGATCCTTCATGTTTTATAGGGAAAGACAGTAATTAGGCATTATATTCTGCCTTAAGCTATCAGTATTTGCTTTTAGTAATCATACTTTCTTCCTTAGATACCCGAGATAGTAATTTTTAAAAAATATACCGTATATGAGGACTGTCAGTATAAGACCGATAGACACAGATGTGTAAAGCCTGTCTACTAATATATATCGCACGATGAATATAGAGAGGAGAAGGATAATGCCTGCCAGCAGGGATTTTATTATCTCCCTTAAAGTGTTTTGCATCATTCTATAATTGATCTTCTTCTTCAAAAAAATATACAACATTGCAAAGTTATATAAGGAAACAATCGATGTTGCGAGAGAGATTCCGAGGTTTCCGAAGGGAACCATCATGACGGACGCCAAGATAGCATTCAGAGCAATTGATGTAACGCCGATAAGGGCTGGTATTTTCATGTCATGGAGGGCGTTGAATATCCTTACAAAAGAGATTGAAAGGGCATAGAAGAGAAGACCGGTGCTGTAGCCAAAGAGCGCTTTGTTTGTGATAAGTGTTTCCCTTGATGTGAAGGCGCCTCTTTCGTATAGAATCTTTATGCATGCATCGCCCAGAGAGCAGAGGAGTATTGTGGAAGGTATTAAGGTGATACAGAGCAAAATGATCGAGCTATCTGTATGGGCAAAAATCCCCTTCCAGTCCTTGTCATGGTAAAGTTTGGAAATCTTTGCAAACATCACGGTATATATTGGGACAGCGAACAGGCTGAATGGCAGTATGAAGATTCTGAAAGCGTAAGAGAGTGATGCCACCTCTCCGTGGGGGAGGTACGAGGCTATGATCCTGCCGACGAAACTATTGATAGGGACAATGGATGTTGCAATAAGCGCACCCATGAAAAGGTTTTTTGCTTCTATGACTGATGGGTGGTTCAGTGAAAATGCTGTTTTGTATCTGATGTTGAATTTTCTCAAGTACGGGTACTGTAAAATGATTTGAAGAACAGAACCTAACGTAACCCCGATTGCGAGGCTGTAGATACCCACCTTACCGCTTAAGGTGAGCGCAGAAAGGATAAAAATGATATTCCACACTATCCCTGACATCTCAGGCGCAGCAAAATGCTCCTTTGCATTGAGGAAAGCTTTGATGACTGAAAGAATCGCATGAAGTGAGATAACAGGAATCATGATGATAAACAAATATTTTGTAATCCTCTTAGCCTCCGGACTAAACCCAGGGGCAATCATGCTGATAATAGTGCCACTGAACAGAAAGAATATAAGTGAAAGAAAAAGGGTAATGATTATCGATAGATTGATGAAGGTGGAGTATATTTCTGAAAATTCTTCATTATCTTTTATGTATCTGGTGCATACCGGAACAAGGAATGCACTTGTTGCCCCGGAAAAAAAGAGGGTTTGTATCAATTCTGGGAAGTTGAAAGCCACAATAAATGCATCAACTAATAATGTGGCACCAAACAGATATGCTTGAATTGCTTCTCTTATATAGCCGAGAGGCCTGCTTATCATCGTAATAATTGTGATTACAGAGCCTTTTCTGATGATATCCGTTATGGGATTAGGCGAAGTGTGTACCTCAGATATTTTCTGTTCCAATATTTTTTCTCTTCATTATTCTACGCAGTTTGTTTAGTGCTTTTTGTTCTATCTGTCGTATCCTTTCCCTTGTAACCCCAAAAATCTTTCCAATGGCCTCAAGTGTTTGAGGTTCTTCCCTGTCAAGCCCAAATCGCAGAATGATTACCCTTTTTTCGTCATTACTCAACATATCAAGCCATGATGCAACCTCTTCAACCCTTTGTATCTGTTCAAATGCCAATGACGGTTCTTCGTTGGCAGTGTTGGGCAATACTTCTTCTAAAGTCAGTTTGCCCTCCTCGTCAATAATGGATTCAAGTGAATAAGTCTTTATTATCATGGTAAACAGGTTCTTAATAAAATCAATGTGGAAACCTGTGTTGAGGGCTATTTCCTCAGATGTTGGCTCTTTTCCGTTCTTCTCCACGTAACTGTTGATGAATTTTGTGATCCTGTTCGCCCTTGATGAGATATGGATTGGTATCCTGATGGTTCTTGAATGGTTCGCTATCGCACGTTCAACGGCCTGTTTTATCCACCACGTTGCGTATGTAGAAAATCTGCATTGTCTTGATGCATCAAACTTTTCTACAGCCCTTATCAAACCAATGTTTCCTTCTTCTATAAGGTCAAGAGTAGAAATCCCCTGGGATACGTATCTCTTTGCAATTTTCACCACAAGCCTAAGATTGGCTTCTATCATCTTTGTTCTTGCTTCAGGATCTCCCATGGAGATTCTTCTCGCATACTCCCTTTCTTCTTCAATGGATATGATGGGAAGTTTTTTTAGTTCCTTCATGTAAAGCCGTTCGGCTGTGAGGTACTTATCGTAAAATAGGTTTGTATACCGGTGCTCTTCCATTATTCCTTCCAACTATGCTCTCCTATGAGTTTGACAAACCTGCATCCACCATAGTTTTCTTCCTTGTGTGTATCTTCGCCTTCTTTTGTGTAAAGCATTAAATCCTGGAAATGTTCATCGCCTATCGGGATGACGAGCTTACAACCGATTTCTAACTGTTCAAAGAGTGGGTTGGGAGTTCTGGGTGCGGCTGCAGTAACAATAATGCCATCGTATGGAGCATGTTCCTGCCATCCACGTGTTCCATCACTAATCGTTATAACTATATTTGTGCATTTCAGTTCATCAAAGGTCTTTCTTGCCCTTTTTGCTATTACCGGAATTCTCTCTATAGTGTATACCTGCTCAGCGAGTTCAGCGAGAATAGCGGTCTGATAACCGGAACCTGTTCCTATTTCGAGGATTTTTTCCTTACCTTTCAATTGTAATGCCTCTGTCATCAGGGCTACTATATAAGGCTGTGATATTGTTTGTTTTTCTCCTATCGGTAATGGATGGTCCTCGTATGCCTGTGGCCAGAGCGCTTCATCGAGAAACAGATGCCTCGGAATTTTTCTCATGGCGTTTAAGACCCTGATGTCATGTATTCCCCTCGGTATGAGTTGTGTATCTACCATCTGTTGACGTTTGCTGTAATATTCGTTAAACATTATAATGAAAGTTCTTTTGCCCTCTTACACGATTTTTCGATTGCATGAATGATACTTCCCTTGAAAGCCCTTTCTTCTAATAGCGCAAGTCCTGATATTGTAGTTCCTCCAGCCGATGTTATCATCTCTCTCAATAACGTGGGGTGAGTCCCCTCTTCCTCCAGCATTTTTACAACCCCTTTAATAACCTGGATTGATATTATCTTTGACTTTTCTCTTGTAATGCCTATTTTTACCCCTGCATCAATCATCGCTTCTAAAAAAAGCAGGAAAAAGGCAGGTCCACTCCCACCCAGTGCAGTTATCGCATCCATCAATTCTTCCCCTACTTCTATTATTTTTCCAAGAGGGGAAAGTATTTTTATCACCTCTTCAATATCTTTTTCCTCAGTAACCTGATTGGCTGTTAAGCCGATTGCGCCTTCGCCTACCTTCACACAGATATTCGGCATGGCCCTCATCACTTTTACGGGTTTTCCTGCGATAGATAGTATATTCGAGGTGGTTACCCCTGCCATGATAGAGATGAGCACCTTTTTTTCGTCGAGAAAAGGGGAAATACTTTTCAGGAGCTCTTTTGAATCCTGAGGTTTTACTGCAATAATGATGTAGTCTGTTTTTTTTACCACTTCTTCTGGCTTTTTCAGTATTTTCACTCCGTATGCTTTCTCTATATGGCTTGCTCTATCTAACTTTATTTCTGAACAGAGTATGCCCTCTTTTTTAAAGCCTCTCTTTAAAAGTGCTTTCACTATTGCTTCGCCCATGTTTCCAATACCTATTATTCCAATTTTGTTCATCTTGTCCCCCAATAAGTGAAGTTTCGAATTATTAAACTATAAACTATTAAGCGGGATATTTTAAAGTTAAATTTAAGGGTTTGTGAAAGAACAGGCAGAAGGAGGCAGGTGAAAGGGAACCTTTCTCCTTATACCTTGAACCTTTCACCTTGAATCTCTATCTATCCGATAATATGTATCCTCTTTTTTTCAGGTTTTTTCTTGAGAAGTATATATGTGGCGCCCGGTCCACCATCACACATCCTGGAGCTTGAAAAGGCGATTACCCATTTTCTGTGCATAGCCCTTACAATCCATTCCTTTATACTTTCTTTCAAGACAGGAGTATCCTTGGATTTTAACCCCCGGCCATGTATAACTTTCACGCAGCGTAACCCTGATGTGGTTGCCCCCCTTATACACTCCTGAAACAACTTGTTTGCCGCTTCAATAGTATAACCATGAAGGTCGAGGACTTTCTGGATGGAGAATTCCCCGCTTCTTAGTTTTTCCATAGCAAGAGGATTCATATTATCAACATAGCCTTCCATGTATTCTGGTAGATTTGTCACATTGAACATGCTTTGGTCCTGTATTGCTTTCTCTAACAGTCTCTTCACGTCATCTTTTTCCTGGATATTTACATGTCTTGTATTCACTTTCTTTTTTACCCTGTTGTTATTCTGATTCATTTCTTTCACATCTTTCATGGCTTCGAAATAGACATAACCTTCATCCTGTTGGCTTTCCTTAAGGGGAATCTTTTTACGCTTGAGAAACTCTGGTAAATTGGAAAGCAATCTATTGATGGAATCATGCTTTTTCATACACATTATTTACTCTAAAGAGAAAATAAGTTCAAGATCAAGCAGTAAAATTATGATGAGTTCCGAGAAATGGTGTTTAAAACTGCAATCACAGGAGTAACATGGGGTCCATCACTAATAGCAAAAATAATGGTGATAGCCCTTGGGGAACCATAGCCGGGATTGATCAGAACGCCAACTGGATTTGGGGGAGCGCCCTTGAACCAGGTAGCGGTTATGGCGAGTATCAAATATTCAGAACACAGGTAACGGCTGTTCCTGAACCAGCCACATTACTTCTCCTCGGCTCAGGACTTTTAGGTCTTGCTGTATTAAGAAAGAGGATAAGCAAGGGTTAATAAATCTATAGTAAAAAGCTGAAGGAAGGCAGAGTCAGAAATGAATCTGCCTTCCTTTTTTTTATATCGTGATTCTTTACAATTATATCTTTTGATATAAGTATCTGTATTTATTAACAATTACAAATTTAAAAGAATTAACACGTAAAATATGTCGGGATAGTTTACAAATTATGATAAAATTACTAATTCTTGGTGTTGGGCTTATTGGTCTTGCGGGACTCAGGAGAAAGTTAGTAAACGTTTTGACAAAGCCCTGTGTTTGTAATAGATTAAGAACATGGGCTGGCTCAAGCAGTTAGTAGATTATGGTATCATAGGGCTTTTGATACTTCTCTCTGTTGTTTCCCTCGCAATTTTTATTGAAAGACTCCTCTTTATCAGAAGAATCAACATCGAAGATTATAAGGAGGACAGGAAATCGCTTGAGATAGAAGCAACAAGAAGACTTTCCATCATAGCCACAATAGGCACTAATGCCCCGTATATAGGTCTCCTCGGGACGGTTTTGGGGATTATGCTAACCTTTTATACGATAGGGATTGAGGGTTATGTTGATGCAACAAAGATTATGGTTGGTCTTGCCCTTGCGTTAAAAGCAACTGCTATTGGTCTATTTGTCGCCATACCATCCGTTGTCTTTTACAATTATCTTTTGCGAAAGGTAAAGGTTATTCTTCTTGAATGGGATATAAGGAATGGAAGAGAAAGAGTTTGATTACATCAATATGATTCCTTTCATAGATGTGATGCTTGTCCTCCTTACAATAGTGCTTATGACAAGTACATTTGTAGCAAGCGGCATTATACCTGTTGAGCTTCCTAAGGTTGTGGGAAAGCATGAAAAGGCGATGAGAACCTATCTGGTCGAAATAGACAGGGGCGGTTATATCTATTATCAGGGTAAACCCATCAATTTACCTGAACTGAGAAACGAACTTCAAAACATATCAAAGGATGTCCCTTTTCTTATTAGGGCTGACAGGAATATACCGTTACAGAATTTTGTTGAAGTGCTTGATGTGGTAAAGGTCATAGGTTTTAAAAAAGTGAGCTTGCAAACCGAAGAGCAGATAAAGTGAAAGAAAACTATATCGGTCTTTCTATTTCAGTTGTTATCCATTTATTCATAATATCTTTCCTCGTTAGTATACCCCTTGCTACAATCTCTCAAACAAAGATAATCTCGGTAGATTTTACGCTTTTTAAAGGGCGAGGATCGGCTGAGAGTAAACAGAAAGCAGAAGGCAGCAAACAGAAAGCAGAAGGCAGAATGAACCCGAAACCAGAAACCCGAAACCTGACATACGGTATTCAGAAGCATGAGATAGCGCCCCAATCACAAACCCTGTCAAGTTGGGACAATAGTAAATCAGAGATAGTTAGCTCAAAACTTATGGCATCTGATCCAGACGGGCAGGTACGTATTTACGGAGAGTCTGGTGTTATCAAGGGCAGCATAGACGCCGGGCATGATTCTTCACAAAAAGGGAAAGTCTTCGCAAGCATTGATGATACCGGAGGTGGTGGGCAGGGCAGGGTTGTGCATTATAATGATGGCGATAAAGGAGGGAGAGACTTTCATTATATAAGGGAAAGTATCATGAAAAATATTCATTATCCTGACAGGGCAAGGAGGATGGGTTGGGAAGGGAGGGTCATGCTTTCCTTTACCCTTTTTGAGAATGGTTCTGTACATGATATAAAGATTGTAAATAGTTCTGGTTTTAAGATTCTTGATGAAAGTGCGAAAGAAGCGATAATAAAGACAGCCTTTCCACGAAAGATACCGTATAAATTGGTAGTTGTATTACCGATAGAGTATAGGCTCGAGTGAGTAAAGCTTAAGGGTTTATGATGGTGAGATTATGTCAGAAACGATAAAGGAGTTTTACGTTGAAGATAATACAAGAGAATAATCTGGTGTTGATCGTGTATAAAGATAAGAGGTATCTGAAAAGGATGGGTCGGGATAAATCTTTTCATGGGAGGGGAGGAGCGCTAAATTTTTCAGATTTGATTGGGAGCCGCTATGGGGTTAGACATGGGCAATATGAAATATTTGAGCCAACCATAGAGGACATCATCATGTACGGGATAAGGAGAGAGACCCAGATAGTGTTCCCAAAAGATGGCGCTTTCATCTGTTTTAAATTGAATCTGAGAAATGGTTCACGAATCATTGAGGTTGGTGCAGGAAGTGGCGCCTTAACCGTTATGTTCTCCCGGGTGATTGGCCCCCAGGGTATCGTGATTTCCTTTGAAAAGGAGGAAAGGCACTACAAAAACTCGAAGAAGAATATTGAACATTTTGTTGAATGGGGGAATGTGGAACTGCACCACGGAGATGTGATGGATTATGCGAATAATGGGTTTGATGCTGCGTTCATAGATGTGAGGGAACCATGGATATATTTTGATAAGGTGAGGGACCTCATCAGAGGAAGTGCACCTGTAGGTATGATAGTCCCCACAGCGAATCAGTTAACAGATATCTTGAGGGTATTAGGAAGTGGATTTGGAGACATTGAAGTAATAGAGATAATGCTCCGAAGATATAAGACGATTGCGGAACGGGTAAGGCCAGAAGACAGGATGATTGGCCATACGGGTTATCTTGTTTTTGCGAGGAAACTGGAATCTATCCAGCTTGTACAGTGAGCGAGAGGGGGAGGTTCCACAAGCTTTGCTTGGGGAGGGGGCGACCCCCTTACGGGGACAGGCGCAAGCCCCGGTAATAGAAAACATCAAAGAATAACAAATTTCTTTAGATATTCTACGATTTCTTCAGGTTCATCCATGACCTTAAAGATATTTGTATCCTCCTTTGTTACCATGCCATTGGTGAGGAGTTCTTCTTTTATCCATGCCACTACCCTGCTCCAGTATGATGAATCGACAAGGATAACAGGAAATGGTTTTATTTTCTTTGTTTGAATCAGTGTGATGGCCTCAAAACATTCATCCAACGTTCCGAATCCACCCGGCAGCACGATATAAGCTACTGCATATTTTATAAACATTACCTTTCTTACAAAGAAGTATCTGAAATGTAACTTGACGTTTGTATAGGGATTCGGTTTTTGTTCAAAAGGCAACTCAATATTGATGCCAACAGATTTTGCCCCTTCATCGGCTGCTCCTCTGTTCGCAGCTTCCATCACGCCTCCGCCTCCGCCGGTGATAATGTTAAACCCATTCTTCGCAAGGAGTCTCGAAAGGTTATATGTTCTTGTGTAAAGCAAATCGCCTTCCTTGCACCTTGAGCTTCCAAATATGCTCACCGCAGGGTGTATATCTGAGAGGTTTTCAAAACCCTCTACAAATTCTGCCATGATGTGGAATAGTCTCCACGTATCCTTTAAAGCAATATCATCAATTACATACTGTTTTTCCATCGGAGCCCCTTTTTGCATTGAGATTTTGGGTATTTACATATATTATTTAGATAAAGGTGAGAAGTCAAACTAAAAACTTATGGGCGATATACTGGTAGGCACGAGCGGATTTTCCTTTGACGACTGGATAGGTGAGGTATACCCCGAAGGGATTAAGAAACATGAAATGCTACCCTATTACGAGAAGGTGTTGGGTTTTAGAGCCCTTGAGGTAAATTATACCTATTATACAATGCCCTCGAAAAAGACAATGGAATCCTTCATGAAAAGGACTTCAAGGGATTTTGCTTTTGCGGTAAAGGCATACAAAGGCATGACCCATGAAAGGAAAGATAATCTAAAGGAACAGTTCAGACTTTTTAAGGAGGGCATAAGCCCACTCAACGGGAACCTGAAAGCATTGCTTTTTCAGTTCCCTTATGTGTTCCTTCCAAATGATGAAAATATGGACTATTTGAAGCTATTACGGGAAGAATTCCATGGTCTTGAATTGGTAGTGGAATTCAGGAATGCAAAATGGTTTGATGAAGGATACACGGAGCTGTTGAAAAACCTGTCCCTTGGGTACTGTATTGTTGATGAACCGAAAATCAAAGGTCTTTTACCTTTTTCTCCGGTTCTAACCTCAGATACTGGTTATTTCCGTTTTCATGGGAGAAACAGAGCATGGTTTAATGAACCGGTGAACATCAGGTATGATTATCTCTATACAGAAAAAGAGCTCAAGGAATTTGTTACTCCGATAAAAGATATTGCGAATATGGTTTCTACAACCTTTGTGTTTTTAAACAACTGCCATGCAGGCAAGGCGGTAAAGAATGCATTGATGTTGATGGATATGCTCAAGAAAAGATGAGCGATGAGCGGATAGCGTATAGGGGGAAACCGATTTAAGCTCTACGCTCTATGCTACGACAAAGGGTTTGATATGCGCATCGGGATTGACATAGGTGGTACAAAGATAATAGCCGGTATTGTGGATGGACAGGGCAATGTTTTACATAAAAAAAGGATCCCCACTGAAAGAGAGAAAGGATACCGAACCGTAAAGG
>CAIJOT010000005.1 GCA_903822335.1 uncultured delta proteobacterium | reverse complement strand
CCTAAGGTTTTGAATATAGAGTATTCCCCGATACGCTCACGGGCTGTCATAGCCATAGTATTCGCTACAACAGCCAGAATAATAACTATCACCACAAAGGACACAAGTCTGATAGCAGTGATTATTGCATCAGACATGGAAACAAAACCAAGCATAAAAGCCTTTTCTGTTTCAGTTAACGTTTCTGCGAGGGAGTTCTTAAAGGTACTGTCTATCGCAAGGGCTACCTGGGCTGAGAGGTGGGGATGTGTGACCCCGACCATATAGATACCTACCTGATCAGCATGGCCTGGTGCTGTTTTTTTCAGGGTCTCGTTAAGGTAATCCCAGTGGAAAAAAAACTGGCTTTCATCGGTATTGTTATCCCTTCCCCTGTATATGCCACTGAGCAAAAATTCCCAGTTGCCAGGATAAATAGTGCCTTTCAGGGTGACGATGTCGCCTATCTTCCAGCCATATTTCGCAACCAATTTACGTCCTGCAACAAAGGATTTGCGGTCCCTGAAAAAAGCAGCCTTTTCATCCGCTGAGAGGATGAACTCAGGATGGAGTTTAAAGTAGCTCCTTGGCTCCAAGGCAAAATTTGCAAAGAAATGTTTTTCATCAATGTAGATACCTCCAAACCAGCTCGCATGGGAGACAATTTTTACACCTTCTATCTGTCGTATCTTATCTTTGTATGAAAGTGGCAGAGGAAAGATCATTGATATGGCATTTCTCGTAACAAGCCTGCTGGCGGATGATGCCTCAACCCCAGCATACCAGGCGCTTATCACTGTTCTGAGCAAACCAAAAGCCAGTATAGCTATGGTAATACTCAAAACTGTCAGGCCGGTACGGAGTTTATGACGAAAGGCATTTTTAAGGAGTATCTTAAGAATGTGCATTATTTAAAATGCCTTTGTCGAGATGTTTGATCACATGTGCTTTCTTGGCTGCCCGTGGGTCGTGGGTGACTATGATGATTGTTTTACCAGATTCAGCATTCAGGCGGTTCATTAATTCCATGATATCTTCGGCAGAAACCCGATCAAGGTCGCCAGTTGGCTCATCCGCCACAAGTATCGTTGGATCAGTTACAATGGCTCTTGCAATGGCCACACGCTGCTGCTGACCACCTGAGAGCTGACCCGGATAATGGTCCATCCGGTCGGAAAGATTGACCACACGGAGAGCCATCTCCACGTGTTCTCTCCGCTCACTTCTGCGCAACCAGGTCAAAAGCAAAGGAAGCTCTACATTCTCAAAGGCAGTAAGGACAGGTATCAAATTATAGAACTGGAAGATAAAACCCACATTGACGGCACGCCATTTTGCAAGTTCGTTTTCGGAGAGGGTCGTAATGTCTATGCCACCCACCCTGATTGTACCGCTGTCAGCCTTGTCTATACCGGCAATCAGGTTTAAGAGGGTGCTCTTTCCTGAACCTGACGGCCCCATGAGAGCAAGGAATTCTCCCTCCTCAATATCAAGGGTTATGTTGTTCAGTACCGGTACAATCTGGTTTCCACGACGGTAAGATTTATGTAAGTTTTTTATTTCAACAATCAGATGGTTTTGTTCCATTTACTGTTCTGCAAGCTTTATGCTGGAGTTATGTTTTAATCTACTTGACGGGTTCAACACCACCTTGTCTCCAGTCTTTACACCACTTAAGATTTCTACCGTGTCGCCGAGTGTTTCACCGGCAGTTATCGGGGTTTGAACAACCCGGTTGCCCTGAATGAGAAAAACTATCGTCTTGCCGTTGCGCGTAACGACAGCCTTTGCGTTGAGTGCAGTTCTCGGTTTCTGCTCATCAATGCCCACTGGCCTCGAAAGAAAAGCTACTTTGGCACTCATTTCAGGTAATATACGAATGTCCTGCTCAATGAACCGTACCTTGATCATTACCGTTGCCTTGCTCCTGTCAGCGGTAGGAACAACCATATGTACAACCCCGCGGAAACGGCTATCCGGTAATGCATCGAGTTGTATCTCACAGGGCTGTCCCATTTTCACCTGTTCGAGGTTTGACTCAGAGACATCTGCCTCCACCTGAAGAGAGCCCATATCCGCAATGGTAACTACAGCAGCCTTTGCATTGGCAGCTGCCCCAAGTGGTGTAACGATATCGCCGATATCAGCATTTTTTGTTAATACCACAGCATCGAAAGGGGCACGGATTATGGTATACTCCAGTGCCACATCAGCTCCCTGAAGGGCTGCAGCATTGGCTTTAATGGCCGCCTCTGCCCCTGCAACGGCTGCAATTGCCTTTTTATAACGGGCTTCAGCCGCATCATACGAGGCTTTTGTAGTGAAGTCCTGGGACAACAAACTTTTTTCGCGATTAAACGATACGGTTGCATCATTCAGCTCAGCCTTTGCCTGTTCAAGATTGGAACGCGCAATGTCAAGATTTGCTACTGCCTGTTTCCGTGAAGCGGCAATATCATCGCTCTCCAGACGGGCAATAATCTCACCTTTCTTCACCCGGTTCCCTTCTTCTACATAGAGCGATACAAGCCGTCCTGTGACCTTGGATGCCACAGCAGCTTTGCGCTGAGGCACCACATAGCCGCTGGCATTTAGCAGGGTAAAGGTCTGAGAGGGATACACCTTTACAACATTCACAGCCTCAACCTGAATAGCTGCGGTAAAAAACCCTTTTCCATAGAGGGATCCCATCACTGCTATAAAAAGTATTGCCACAGCTATATACAACATCTTCCTGTGTTTCACCGGACGGGTATCAATGCGAGACTTATCTATCTTTAATTTTGCAAGGTCTTCATCTGCCATGGACTTACGCTCCTATGAAAAAAAGTTAACCTGATCGTAGTGAAACTCGAAACTGTATTTCTCCATCTCCGCAGCATATTGCACAGTAAAATAGATTAAGGGTCAACCTCACTTCTGTCAATAGAATTCTCGTGTAACATTCGGTATAATATCAAAATAAAGGGCTTTTTTTCCATAGGATTTCCTCAATAATTTTCCTTTTGAGGTCTTTTCTGGAACCTCTGTGAATCTTCACTAACTCTTTCAGGTATGCGAAACAGCCATCAAGAGAATTTGTAGTATT
>CAIJOT010000004.1 GCA_903822335.1 uncultured delta proteobacterium | reverse complement strand
TTTGTTTCTACCACCTTGCCGTCTACATTTGTCAACAAGGTATCGACATTTTCAGCGATAAGGTCTATAACATTTTTTTCGAGGGCATCATTCGCCGTAATCGAAGCACTCTCTTTTACTGCTTTGGCTGCCCATTCAACATTTCGTCCCTTCTTCTTCGCAATACTCCTCACGTAAGCCTCAGCATCCTTTACAACCTTCTGCATCATCTCTTTATCTACCTTGTCCTTACCTATGCTGACAGGGTGCGCAGCCCCAACATTCGTCCCAGGAGCCATGGCAGCGATATGTGATGCAAGGAGGATTATGCTCCCGGCAGAGGCAGCCCTCGCTCCAGAAGGATATACATATATAATGACAGGTACACTTGATCCCATAATGCTTTTCACAATTTCTCTCATTGATGTATCGAGACCACCAGGGGTGTCAAGGAGAATGACAAGTGCTTCAGCTTCCATTTTCTCGCTTTTTTCAATTGATTCCGATATAAACCCTGCAGAGGGAGGATTGATAACTCCTTGCACCTGAATAATATACACATCCTTAGGATATGCATGAGATGCTATGAGACAACATACAATAATGAAACCCGCTATTATACAGACTCTCTTCATTTTATAGAAAATTTCTCTCTCAATCTCTTTTCAACTACCTCGGGGACAAACCCTTTTACACACCCACCAAAGGCTGCAACTTCTTTAATGGTTCTTGAACTAATGAAAAAAAAATCCTTGCCCGTCATCATGAAAATAGTATCCATGTCCTTATTTAAATTTCTATTCATCGATGCCATTTGAAACTCATACTCAAAGTCACTCATTGCCCTCAAACCCCTTATTACAAACCTTGCGTTCACCTTTTTAACGTAATCCACTAACAGTCCTTCGAAACTGTCTACCAGTACATGATCGCTGTTATTTACAGATTTTTTTATCAAATCCATCCTCTCTTCAACTGAGAAAAGTGCTTTCTTTTCAATATTGTACGCTACTGAACAGATAACCTTATCGAAAAGTTCAAGCCCCCTCATCAGAATGTCTAAATGCCCATTTGTAATAGGATCAAAGGAACCTGGATACACTGCAATCTGCTGTTTCATTTAGGACTCCTTATATTTCATTAAGAATGAATAATCGGGTTTACACATACTGATAACCGTATCCCCGTATCTCCTACTTGTTATTTCATCCCATCCATCAAAAGTTGAGAAATTGAGCGTCTCTCTTTTTGAATGTTCCAGAATAAAGGTTGTATTTTTATCATAGATGATATTGTCTTTCAATAATGACATAGTCTCTAAAATGCAGCCCCTTTCATACGGAGGATCCATAAAGATTATATCATAGATATACGCCTTTTTATAAAGAAAAGGGATGGCATATCTTACATCCATATTCAGTACATGGCAATAATTATTTAAGGACAGATGCATGAGGTTGTTTTTTAATGCAATAGCAGTATGCTTATCCTTTTCCACGCACGTGGCAAAAGCAGCGCCTCTGCTGAAAGCTTCTATAGCAAAGGAACCTGAACCAGCAAAGAGATCGAGAACCTTATTATCCTGTATATCACCTATCATGTCGAACAATGCTTCCCTTATCTTTGAAGATGTATACCTGGCTACCCCATTCCCTGCTATGGTTATGTTCCTGCCTTTTAAAGAACCACCTGTGATTTTCATGCGATTCACCTTTTTAGTTCAGAGCTTTTCACCCATTACTCCGAACACCAAGCTCATTACTATTCACTATATCTCAGGCAAACAGTGCCTTCGAAACCTCCAGAATCCTTTCGATTCCTTTCACCTCGTAGGGAGAAAGGTAAAGTGTAACAATATTGACATCCTTATATGTATTTTCTATAAAATCAATATAATACTCCTGCATCCTCTTTCTGACCTTATGGAATTCGCAATCTTCGTCTTTCACAACATAATTAACTATTATATTCTCCACTTTCAATCTATTCTCTTCGAAATCCTTTATCACCCTCTCTGTCAACCTCACGCCGAGAGCTTCAGGTATGGTAATAATCAAATATTTTGTAACGTTTTCATTCCTGATGAATTCAACAATCCTCTCTGACAGTGCCTCCCAACTGCCTATTATTTCAAGTATCGTTCTTTTTGAACCCTTAAATTTTATCACATCCTTTAGTTTTTCAAGGTAACCATACATATTCATGTAAAACTTCGTTGCAGCCTCCAGGTGTTTAAGGAATAAATGGGGCAATTTAAGCAATCTCACGGTGTGCCCTGCAGGCGCAGTATCCCACACCACAACATCATACTTACCGCTCTCTACGAGTTCGATAATAAAACTCAACATATACTCCTCTTCGATCCCCGGGGCGGTTCCAATATAATCCACAAAATCGTAGTCCACATTTGCAAAGGATGAAATTACCTCGTAAATTTCCCTTCCAAACCTCTCCTTCCACTTCTTCAAAACAACGTCTGATGAAATCTCCAGTCCGTATAATTCATACGTATTGTGAATCTTTACCTCCTCGCTTCCGATCGGTACTTCAAAGATATCAGAGAGAGATGGGGTAGGATCACTGGAAATCACAAGCACCCTCTTCCCATCCATAGCCATTTTCAAGGATATGGCTGAAGCACAGGTTGTCTTACCAACCCCTCCTTTCCCGCCAACCATAATAAGTTTCACATCTTTATCTGTGACATTCACCAGCCCCATGATTTCCTCTGAGCAATTGTATTGTATTCCATACCGTTATGATACCATTAAATACAAGGGCATAGTCAAGCATTCGAATACGCAGTATGTAAATGCAGTATCCTGCCTGCTACGGCCCGTTGCGGATTGAATAGCTCTCTATAATATGTTATAAGACATCCATGTTTGTAGATTCCCATTGCCATCTCGAGATGGAATCCTTTGAAAAAGATAGAAAAGAAGTCATTGAGAGAAGCTTGCAGGAAGGGTTAGTGTATATGCTCACTGTTGGCACTGAGGAAAGGTATTTTCAAAAGGTAATAGAAATTTTAGACAAATATCCATCCATTTATGGCGCTATTGGTATCCATCCGCATAACAGCAAGGATTACAATGATAAACTTTCTGAAATAATCAACCGTTACCTGAAACATAGAAAGGTTGTTGCCTATGGCGAGATAGGGCTTGATTTTTTTAGAAATTATTCCCCGAGGCATTACCAGATTAAGGCCTTTATGGAACAGATAGAGCTTGCAAAGGAAGCTAAACTCCCTATCATTATCCATTCAAGAAATGCTCAAGAGGAGACATTAAAAATTTTGCAAGAGACATGTATTGGTAGTGGTGTGGTCCACTGTTACTCTTATGACCTCGATACAGCAAAAAAGGTTCTTGATATGGGCCTCTTTATATCAATACCAGGAACAATAACCTACAACAATACACAACAATTAACAGAGATCGTAAAGTATGTGCCGACTGACAGGATACTTGCAGAGACTGATGCACCATTTCTCACACCCCATCCGTACAGGGGAAAAAGAAACGAACCTTCCTTCGTAAAACTCATCGTAGAAAAAATAGCCAAGATAAAGAATGAGGACGTAGAAGAGCTTGCAATGACTATACTCGATAATTTCTCAAGGCTTTTTCTTAAAAACAGCAAAGGAGATACAACATGAATCCTGCCGTGATAATAGTGGATATGCTTGAAGATAATCTTGGTAACAATAGAACAGGTGAAAGAGAAGAGGAAAAAATCATCCCTCATGTCAGGGATTTCTTAAAGACATGCAGAGGTTTTTCAATACCTGTGATATTTGCCTGTGACAGCTTTTTGCAGGATGATTTCATCTTTAAAGGAAGGATGAAACCCCATGCCATAAGAGGAACAAAAGGGACGAACCCTATTCCTGACCTTGAACCTCAAAAGGAAGATATCATCATCGAGAAGAGAAGGTTCAGCGCCTTTTTCAAAACTGACCTTGACCAGACTTTAAGAACTATGAACGTTGATACCGTTGCAGTCGGGGGGATTAATACACATTTCTGTGTCCTCGCCACTGCTTTTGATGCGGTCTGTCATGATTTCTATACGATAATACTTGAAGACTTGAGCGCAGCCTATAAAAAAGAAATCCATCAGAACTTTATCGATGCGTACAGGAACTCTGCAATATATCCTATCTTCAAGGTTATGAGTTCACAAGAATTCTTACAAGCGTGCAGAGATAAAAAATGAAAAAGGGTTTAGATGGTCAGACGTACCCAGTCCGTGATTATAAAAAACTCACCCTGCTCCTCATTCTTTTTGCCATACTTGCCACGCTCATCATAGTGCAATTCACGGTGCAATGGGGCCTCTGGAATAAAAAACCTCAAAAAGATGCTGTGGTGACAGAGAAAGAGACCCTATCCATCTTTTATCCCACAGGTCAGAACAAGCTTGGGAAAAAAACAGTGGAAATCGTAAAGAATATATTAGAGAAAGAAAAGGCTAATGCAATGATAAAAGAGTTAAAAAATGAAAAATGTATACCTGCGGGGATGAAGCTCTATGAGTTCACAACTGATGCGGATGGCATTATCTACCTGAACCTTTCAAAAGATATTCTGGACGATAAGTCAGGTACAATAAAGGAAATTACGATGACCTATGGCATAGTAAATACTTTTCTTTTTAATTTCAAAGATACAAAGAAGGTTCAACTTCTCGTGGAAGGTAAACCTGTATACACGATAAATGGTGTAATAT
>CAIJOT010000003.1 GCA_903822335.1 uncultured delta proteobacterium | reverse complement strand
GCCGAACAGGCGATCAAAGGCCTCATTCTGGTAGAAGTGATGCCCATCGGCGGTCGACATCCCGATCGCATCGCTGGTAGCATCGACAGCCGTCTTGATGCGTTGTATTTCCTCCTCTGCTCGTTTGCGGTCGGTTATGTCACGTAACAACCCGCTAACTCCAACCGGCCGTCCATTATCATCAATAATTGCCTGCGCCGAAAGAGATGTTTGCCGTTCTTTTCCATCCTTTCTTTTCAATAATACTTCATAATCACGAACATAACCCTTTTCTGAGAGCTCTAAGAGCAGTCGTTCTCTATCATCTGGATTAGCATAGACCTTGCTCACTGGCTTACCAAGCAAATCCTCTTCATTCCAACCAGTCAAACGGTATAGAGAAGGAGATAAGATTTTAATATTTCCTTCAGAATCAGTCTGGTAGTATAAATCTTCTATTGTCTCAAAAATATCCTTAAATTTTGCTTCGCTTTCCCGCAGCATCTCCTCCGCCTGCTTACGGTCGGTGATGTCGAGAACCGCAGACTGGTAACCAATAGTATTCCCGGACTCATCCATGACGTTTGTGGCCTGTGAATATGCATTAAATGTGGTTCCGTCCCGTCTCAGAGCCGTGTATTCCCCTGTCCATTCATTGTTTTCATTCAGTGCGGTGATGATCTTCCTTGTCTCATGCTCAAATTTAAGGAAATAACCGATCGGTTTGCCTATCACCTCCTCCTTGTTCTCATAACCCCATATTCTGATGAAAGAGCTGTTGGCATGCGTGAGAATTCCTTTGATATCTGCTATGCTGTTCGCAGTTATTGATTCTTCGAAAATCAGGTTCTTCAATAAAAGTTCTTGCTCCGCCCGCTTGCGCTCGGTGAAGTCTTGCATGAGTGCCAGGACGTGCACCAAGCCATCACCGGATTCAACAACCGAGGTCGAGATATTTAAAACACGCTTGTTCCTGTCGGCACGGGTAATCTCCCATTCCTCGGCACGAAGATTCTCACCCTGCCGCATTCTCTTCATGCTCTCAATTGCCTTGGCTTGCAACTCAGGGTCGGGGTATACAGTTTGATACCAACCCAGGCGGTTGATTTCCTCCACGGTGTAACCCGTGATTTCGGTCATGCGGTCATTCCAGATGGTAAACTTGATGAATGGTACTCCATGGTATCATGACAGACGCAGAGACCTTCGGCAATGTTATCTATGATGGTATTACTAAACGAGTATTCTTAAGGGAGCGCCTCCTCAGCCTGCTTGCGGTCTGATTCCGATTGTTCCAGTTCTTTGATTCTCTGTTTTAAGAAGGATATCTCTTCGATTAATTCCGGATGTTTCCTGGATGGATCTTTCATCTGGCCTCCCTATGGTGATAAATAGTGCCGAGATATATTAAGAATATTATAGTAGATAAGCAGAGGCGTCAATTGCAAATCCAGGTGAAACATAAATAAAGGTATAATATCAAAATAAATGACATTAATATACCGTTCATATTGATTTTGTGAGACAACATGTATACGTAAAGATTTGAGTATGGGTCAGTATTACCACTTGAAACACCCATGCCGACTCGTCGGCACAAATAAGAATGAAAATTGCCTTCAAGATTCCCTCGGGATAGGTCTATTTTCAAGGGGAAAGGGTATGTGTGTAAAATTGATACTGATTTCTCCCCGTCTTCTTTGCTTCGTACATCGCAATATCTGCATTTTTTACAAGGGTATCTATGTCCTCGCCATCATCAGGATAGATAGCAATACCAACGCTTGTTGTGATAGGTAGAATTTGATTATCAATAATAACGGGGTTCTGGAAATCCTCAAGAATCTTTTCTGCAATGGCATGTACACCGTCTGTCTGCTTAAGGTCTGTAAAAATCAGCATAAACTCGTCGCCACCCATACGCGCAATCGTATCTACCTTCCGTATCTGCTTACCGAGTTTTCCTGCAACAGCTTGTAAAAGGAGATCACCAACACTATGACCGTGTGTGTCATTCACATCTTTAAACTTATCGAGGTCAAGCATCATAACAGCGACCCTCTCTTGAAAACGTTCGGCGTGGGCTATTGCCATTGTGAGACGGTCGTTGAAGAGTGACCGGTTGGGAAGGCCTGTCAGGGCATCGTGGAACGCCATGTGCTTGATCATCTCCTCTGTCCTTTTCCGCTCCGTGATGTCACGGACTATCCCCTGGTATTCAGTAATCTTCCCGTCCTCATCACGTTTACCCGCCACTGCGAGGAGGCAATCCATAGCTGTCCCATCTTTCTTTTTCAGCTTGATTTCAAAATCCCTCACAAAATTATTTTCTTTTATCACCTGCTTAAATCTCTCACGTTCTTCAGACGTTAAATAAGCAGCCTTCGCATTGAGCTTCAACGTCTCATCCCTTGTATACCCAAACAGTTCAAGAAACGCCTGGTTCACATCAATGAACTCGCCATTCCGTGTGGTAATATAGATTGCATCCCGTGAACTCTCGAAAAGGGAACGGAACTTCTCTTCGCTTTCCTGCAGCGCCCTTTCGGTCCTTCTTAATTCGGTCACATTTGTTATTGCTGTAACTGCACTTCCATCCTTCATATGGGTTACCCTGAATTCTACGTTCTTTACCTGTCCATCCTTACATGCTACCTTGAATTCGTAATTCCTTTCTCTCCTTCCTGATAGCAAATCCTCTTTCCATACATCAATGACAAACTTCCTGTATGTGGAATCAGGATAGGCTTTCTGAAACCACTGTTTTCCATCAGGGACATCTTCAATAGTATAACCAGTAATATGCGTAAATTCAGGATTGACATAATTGAATCTTCCATCACTTCCCACAAGGATGATACCGTCAGGGGAGTTTTCGAGGATAGAGAAAAAGGTTGCCCGTTCTTTCCCTAATTGTTCCTCTGCCCCCTTCAATTCAGTCAAATCTTCAACAAATATGAGTACTTTTCGTTTATCAATCTCCTCAATGGGAATACCCGTAAATCTCCGTACCGTTTTCTTATTGCTGAAATGAGCAATGTATTCGACGGGTCCCATGGAAAAGGGAATGCCCCTTAAAGCGGATTTGATTTTTTCTGCTACCCCCAAATTCTGGTAGGTCGGAATATTCAGGATATTGGTTTTTTTGAATTGTTCTATATCTATGCCCGCTATTCTGCCCATCGGGACATTGGCATACTCAATAAAACCCTCCTCATTGACGATGTAAACCCCGAACGGTGCGTTTTCAATGATGGAACGGGTTGTCTGGTATGTGGTTTGAAATGCCAATTCAGCCTCTTTACGACTTGTTATATCCACTATGGTTCCTTCGTAATGGTCTACCTCCCCTGACCTGTCACGCATGGCACGGGCGCTTATAGAAATCCAGATTTTACTTCCATCCTTCCTGTACACTTCTGCCTCAAATCCCTTTACAAAACCTTGTTCTTCAAGAAGCCTCCGGTATCTCATCCGCTCTTCGGGGATCACATAGTGATGTTTTGCAATATCGGTGAACGTCTTTATCATCTGCTCAGGGGAATCAAATCCCATCATCCTGGCAAGGGCAGGATTTACACTGATGAAGTGCCCATCCGTTGTGGTCTGGAAGATACCTTCCACAGCATTCTCAAAGATGGAACGGTATTTTTCTTCGCTCTCTTGAAGGCGTGTCTCTGCATTTTTCCGCTCAGTAACATCACGGATGGATTCCACAGCACCGATTAGATTCCCTTTAGCATCAAAGAGTTTTGAGGCTGATGCCCAGATATATGCGCCCCTGCCGGTATACATGCCTGGAATAAAAGCTTCCACAAAGTAGGTGTTCCCGATCTTGTGCACAAAATCGTACTTTTTCTCAATATCAACATCCGTTTCGAATAACAAATCGATGGTTATGGGTCTTCGTTTGCCATAAAAAGGAATTGCATAGGCATAATCACCTTTCCCAATCATCTCTTCCTTTGGTATTCCTGTCATTTCCTCGATTGCCCTGTTCCATGCAACCACCCTCTTATCACGGTCAATCACAAAGGTTGCGTCGGGGAGAAAGTCAATGATATCAAAAAGTTGCTGGTGTACCGAACGCAACTCTTCCTCGGCTTTTTTCCGTTCCGTGATGTCGGTAAAAGTTCCTAAGACGCTGATAATTCTTCCGACATCATCCTTTATGACATCTGCACGCAAAAGAACGGGGAACCTGCGCCCGCTCTTGGATATCATCTCCGTCTCACCACTCCATGACCTGCCGTTTATAATTGCATTGAAAACCTCGCGGGCTGTATCACTACTTGAAAAGGCTACTTGACCACCACCTGCAGCCTCAAGTTCCTCCGCAGTGTATTCAAACAAATTGGTAAAGGACTTGTTCTGATAGAAATGGTGCCCCTGGAGGTCTGACATCCCGATTGCATCACTGGCACTTTCGACTGCCTTTTTAATGATAAGAAGCGCCTCCTCCGCCTGCTTGCCTGCCTGTTCGGCAGACAGGCGCTCGGTGATGTTCTGAGAAGTGGTTTCATAGTAGAGTATGGTGCCTGAAGTATCACGGACAATACGTGCATTCATGGAGGCCCAGATCTTGCTTCCGTCTTTGCTGTAATGCTCTGCTTCGAAACCTTCAACAAATCCACTGATTTCTATTAGTTCTTTAAACCGTTTCCGGTCTTCGGGGTGAACATATATCTGATGAGCCATGTCTGTGACCGACTGTATCATTTCTTCTGGCGATTTATAACCGTACATCCTAGCTCCGGCAGGATTGACACTCAAGTAATGACCATCTGGAGTGGTTCGGAAAATTCCCATGACAGCATTTTCAAAGATACTACGGTATTTTTCCTCGCTCTGGCGGAGTGCGTCTTCTACCAGTTTGCGTTCGGTGATGTCAATATTCGTCCCAACCCATCGACAAGGTTTTCCTTGTGCATCTTTTACAATGTCGCCACGTGTGAGAATCCACCGCCAGCTTCCATCTTTATGACGCAGCCGGTGTATGATTTCATAATGATCGGTTTTTCCCGCGAGGTAGTCCTGGAGCGTTTTTTCAATATTTGCGCAATCGTCCGGATGCCAAAGGTTTTTCCATCCGGAAAACGTATCCTCAACTTCATGAACTTCATATCCAAGCATCCTTTTCCATTGCGCGGAATACACAACCTGATCTTTCACCATATCCCAATCCCAAAGCCCCACGCCGGTGCCGTCGATAGCAAGATTGAATCGTTCCTCGCTCTCCCGCAGCGTTTGTTCTCTCTCCCCGAGATCTTTCGTAATCTGAGCTTCCTTCTCAAGGTTGTTTAACAAGCGACTGGTTTCCGTTTCAGCACGCTTGACATTCAGGAACTCTTCAGTGGGGATGTAGTAGAAGTTGCGATAGACCTTGTTTCCTCTGATAAGGAGAGGGTGGGTCAGGACGACGCCTTTGATAATCTCGGAGTCAAACTTCCATCTGTCATACTGGCAGATGGCAAGACAGGGGTATTTCGGGAAAACATCACGGTTGAGTTTTGCCTCGTATTCGATAATCTTCTCTGAACCGGGGAGTCCTTTTAACATCCAGGCCATCTCATCGGTTACCCGAAGGGCAGGGTATCCTTCTTTGAGG
>CAIJOT010000002.1 GCA_903822335.1 uncultured delta proteobacterium | reverse complement strand
GCCGAACAGGCGATCAAAGGCCTCATTCTGGTAGAAGTGATGCCCATCGGCGGTCGACATCCCGATCGCATCGCTGGTAGCATCGACAGCCGTCTTGATGCGTTGTATTTCCTCCTCTGCTCGTTTGCGGTCGGTTATGTCCAGAAAGGAAGCCACCCTCTTTTTTGTTGCCGGTATCATGGCAATCGTTACAAAAATGTTTTTAACATTCCCTTCCTTGTCAATCGCCCGAAACTCGTAACTCCTCGGAGCCGCATCAGGATTGACATTCCGCGCCTTATTATACGCAATCATCCTCTCCAGATCCTCTTTTACGACGAGTTCCGTCCAGCTTCTCTTACCCTCCAGTTCCTCTTTGGAATAACCATAGACCCTTTCAAACTCTTTGTTTATCAGGGATATGGTAGTGTCTTCATCAAAGATCACGTTGGCGGTAGACGCGGTTTCAAATATGGTCCGGTATTTATCCTCCGACTGCCGCAGCTCTTCCTCTACCAGCTTGCGTTCGGTGATGTCCTGGATGACAGCCACCACGCCGGTTACGTCCCCCCCGGTGTCGTGGAATGGTACCGCTGAAACAATAATCGTACCGGTACTTCCATCGAATCGCTGGATGTTGACAATATCCACCGGCGCAGTTTCTCCTCTCAGCAGTACCCGGGATGCAGCCCAGTCCTCTGGCCTAAGAGCAATTCCTGTATCCGGCCACCATCCTTTATACTCGACAAATTCTTGCATGTCATGAGAGTGCGGGACCACTCCGTTTGTGATGCCCCAAATCTGGTTCATCATCGCATTAGCAGTTAAAATCTGTCCATTCATGGAAAAGATGAATACACCCACGGGAAGGATTTCCAGTATGGTGCGCAAGCGTGCTTCATTCTCTGTTAAAGCCTCTTCCGCCTTCTTGCGTTCGGTGATGTCTTCGCACGCCATGAGGTTATTGCCGGTCGCTAACATGACAGGGATAAAATTGATTATCTTCGTTGAACCGTCTTTACACGTTGCTGTAAACACCCTCGGTCTTTTTTCTCCAACCCTGCCCTTTTCCAGATCGTCTTTCCATGCTGATATGATTTCATGTCGATAGGCCGCATCCGGGTATGCCTTCCTGAACCATGTTCTCCCATCGGGAATGTCTTTTGGTTCGTAGCCGAATATCTCCTCGAATTTCTGGTTGGTATAAGTAATTGTTCCGTTTTGTGAGATCATGACCATTCCAAAGGGAGCATTGTCCAACAGGGTGAGGAATTTCTCTTTTTCATTCAGGAGGGTCTCCTCTGCCCGCTTGCGTTCGGTGATGTCTATCGCAACTGCCCTTAAGCCAACAGGTTTGTTTTCATAAATAATTGGGCTTGTATATATGCTCACAGGGAACGTGCTGCCATCTTTCCTCAGTGCGGTGTATTCGGTACCATATAACTTTTCTCCCTTTAGCACCTTCTTAATATTTCCTTTCGCTTTCTCGTGCTCCTCGGGGATAACTACCTGGAGGATATTTAATCCATTATCTAAATCTTCCTGTGTGTATCCAAACAATTCTAAACCATTACGGTTTACGAATGTTAAAGTACCTCTTTCATCAAATTCTGTGACGATTCCTGGTAACGATCGAGCTAACTCTCTGTAAAGCCTTTCGCTTTTTTCCAATGCCTCATTTGCCTGCTTGCCTGCCTGTTCGGCAGACAGGCGCTCTGTAACATCTTCATAAATAGCCACTACATCTCCTGACGGAAGTTTATAAATAAAATTATCTCTCCAACCCTCACGATAAGGGTCTTTATAGTAAGCGGCAGGCAGGTACTCCGGTTGACCGGTTCTATAGACCCTTTGTAGTGCCCCGAACAAACCGAATCTGTCCATATTTGGAAACAAAGTCAGCAGGCTTTTGCCGATAACTTCATCTCTGCTGATACGACTGATACGCTCTGCCGCTGTGTTGAAGTCCTTGAATACAAAGTCTTCACCATTATCAACCGTTTGATATACGGCAACGCCACTCCTCATATGGGAAAACATTTCACGGTAACGGACCTCGCTCTCCAGCAAAGCCTCCTCCGCTCGCTTGTGTTCGGTGATATCAATAGCCAAATGGATTATTCGAAAAACGTTCCCTGAATCATCGAGTATTGGAGTGCACGATACTAAAAAAGTACCATTCAGTGTTTCCATCTCCATTTCTATCGTGTCAGTACTTCCATGTGATAACAGTTTTTCCATAGGGCAACCTTCAGCAGGTTCTTTTGTTCCATGGAATAATTCATAGCATTTACGACCGAGCACTTCTTCTTCTGTTTTGTTCAATACATTCAGTGCTGCCCTGTTGGCCGCTAACACCCCGTGTTCCGGATCGAGAACAAGTATTGCCTGAGATATTCCTTGAAAAAAGGTTTTCCATTCTTCGTGCTCTTTCTGCATAATTTTTTTGACCTTTGTATGGGAATCTTGAAGGTTGGAATGATGATATTTTGGATTCAAGGGTTTGCTCTTTTTCATTGTATAACCCTCCTTCCTGAACAATTTTCCTATAGTTCATAAGTTTTTGCAATAAGAATTTCATTCTAAAACATTTCGGATGTCTATCCTCAAATTCAAGGTATGATTAGAGGTGACCGTTTATTAATACTTCAAAATCTACGTTTCTCTTCATGGAATATAGGAAGGATGTTCTCCGGAAAATTGCGAAAACAAATTTTGTGATAACGCCTTAATCACCTGAATCGCATATTACCTCATCTGAAAGCTCGTCAACATCACCGGCCTTGGTTGGATAGTGTTGGGCAAGCATCTCACCTGCTCCTTGAATAGCTTCTATCAGGGCATCACAGGCACGTCCTTCTTTTATCCCTTTTGTAACGATGTTGGCAAACTTATTGAGGGTATTCTGGTGAATCTTACTATGAATGCCTTTGTCTGCAAGTACCCAAACCTTTCTCTCCAAAAGGGAAAGGAAAAATAAAACACCAGTATTTTCTTTTGTCTTGTAAAGCCCTTTTTCATAAAATGCCTTTAATGCACGTTCCTTCACTGCTTTCTCTTTTCTTTTTTTGCCTACAAATACACGTTTTAGCCAGGGCGCCTTTTGAAAAAACAGTCGAGAAGGGAAAAAGAACAGAAACGCAAAGGGGATGAAAAACCATACGGATGCATGAAAGTACAGGTCTGTTAATATCAGTGATACAATGCTTCCTAAAAAAACCCCGGCAATAATTTCAGTCTCTGTATACTGGCTACTGTGGTCAACTACCATGATGGCAATCTCACCAATTGTGCGGGATTCAACATCTATGGTTGTTTTTTTAAGTCTTTCCTTCTCTTCTTTCGTAAAAAATGTGTCTGCCTTATAATGGTGTTTCATCACCAGTCTCCTGAGGCACCGCCTCCTCCAAAATCACCGCCTCCACCATCAAAACCGCCTCCGGAATCACCATCGCCTCCGCCTGTTCCAGAAAAACCTCCTCCACCCCAGAACATTCCGCCGTCGCCATGTCCGAATATGGGCAAAAAGATTCCCATAAGCAAACCGCCTATGGCAAGAACGATAAGTGTAACCATCCCGATAGCGGGAATCAGCAAAAAAGCAATCAACGGCAATCCAATAACACCGGCAATACCGCCAAAAATACGGGAGAATCTTCCAAGCACATGAAGAGCTATTGCGCCAAATATTAAAAGCGTAGGTATAGGTATATGCCCTCCCCCTCTTGCCCGGCGAGGTTTTTCTTCAGCCTTGAACTCCCCCCGCGTGGCATCAATCAATGTAGCAATACCAGCGGTAAAGCCTTCGTTAAAATCTCCCCTTTTAAAACTCGGTTTTATGACAAGGTCTATAATCTTTCCTGCTGCCAAATCGGTTAACCTGCCCTCCAGCCCACGTCCTGCCTCAATCCTTATCTTTCTGTCCTGATTTGCCACAAGGAGAATAACGCCATTGTCCTTCCCTTTCTGCCCGATTTTCCATGCCTCAGCAACCTTTATTGAATAATCCTCTATCGTCTCTCCCTGCAGGGATGGGATGGTGAGGATAACAAGCTGTGTAGAATCAGACTGTTCAAAGGATCGCAACTTTTCCTCAAGCTTGACCCTAACTTGAGGCGCTATCATATTCGCATAATCGTTCACATAACCTTCAAGTTTAGGAACATCAAGGGCATTGGCAGGTGTAAAAAAGTGGAAGGTGAAAGCTTGCCCTCGAATGATTCTATCGAGGGGTGGAAGGTGGAAGGTGGAAAGTGGAAGGTGGAAGGTGGAAGGTGGAAGGTGGAAAATAATAAAAAAAAGCAGGAAGCAGACAGCAGATAGACTTGTTATTTTTTTACCCTTCGCGTGTACTTTCACTCATTACTCCGAACTCATAGCTTCGAACTAATCCCGTCTGCGGGATTCAGAACTTCACCTGTGGTGCTTTTTCTGCTCCCGGTTCAGCTTTGAAAGCTTCTTTTGGCTGCAGGTGGAGGAGCAGGCTGTTGGTTAAGTTATTCGGGAATATCCTTATGGATGTATTGAACTCCTGAACCGCCTTGTTATATCTTGTGCGTGCCACATTTATCCTGTTTTCAGTACCTTCAAGTTGATGCTGGAGGTTCATGAAGTTCTGGTTTGCCTTCAAATCAGGATACCTCTCAACCACAACCATAAGTCTTGACAGAGCACTGCTCATTGAGGATTGCGCAGCTTGAAACTGGGCGATTGCTTTGGGGTCATTAATCATATCCTTTGTTACCTGAATGCTTCCAACCTTTGCCCTCGCTTCTGTCACAGCCTGGAGTGTCTCCTTCTCATGCTTCGCATATGCCTTCACTACCTCTACAAGGTTTGGGATAAGGTCATTCCTTCTCTGGTATGTAGCTTCAACATCCCCCCATGCAGCTTTTACCGCTTCTTCGTTTTTCTGCATGGTATTATAACCACAGCCAGAAAAACTTAACATGACAAGAAAACATACTGCATACATTGCACATCTTTTCATCACAACCTCCTGAGATTTCTAATACCAATCCTTTTTCAAAAGCATTGTACCATCTTTACTATACTAAATAAAGATTTCAAATAGGCACGACATTCAACCTTTTTTCGATGACCTTTAATCTCCTTTCAGATACAGAACGCCGAGCAATCCACACACTAAAGCGATAACCAACGAAAAGTAACTTCTTATACTACCTCTCGAATAAAACAGCTCTACTAAAAAACCCGCTGCTATGACTAACAGGATTATAGCCTTGACCTGACGTATTTTTCTGCCCGATACCTTTTTTGAAACAACCCGTTTTTTTATCTTTCCCATAAAAATTTGCAACCTCAACCATTATATCAAAAAACTATGAGTATTACAGGAATAATTGAAGCCCCCTGCATTATGTATTGACGACTTTAAAAGATGGTGATAAAACGTTCCCATTACAGATTCAAAGGAGGAAACATAACGTGGACGAGGATGCAATAAAAAAAAGAACCCAGGAAACAGCAAAAAAACTTTTTAGTAAGGGCATCAAGATGGATCCCCCATATGTAATGTGGAAAGAATTTGATAGGGAGCTTGCCAATGACCTTTCAATGTTCATAACCGGTAACCTTTATTCAAGAACCGTATTAACGCTGCCTGAAAGACAGATGGTTGCCTGTGCGATGCTCGCCGCGCTTGGCGCCGCAGAGGAATTAAAGCTCCATGTAAATGCCGCCCTGAATGTCGGTTGTGATCCTAAAAAGCTTGCTGAAGTTTTTTTTCAATTAGCCCCTTACGGAGGCATGCCTCTGGTGAACAAAGCGCTTGAGGTCTTCCGCGAGGTGCTCAAGGAAAGGGGGGAATGGGAGGGCTTCAAAAGCAATGAAAAATGAAGAATTGAGAATGAAGAATGTAGGTTACTGAGGCAATCTGGTAGGTATGAAATACATATTGCACCTACAAAGCAGTAAGGTTAGTGTGTAATAAAAAATGACGATTGCCAGTTGAAAGAGAGTAACACAAAGACCATCACAGAGCCGTATTTATCGGCGATTGGCTGCATGGCATCTTTAGGTTTTTTATTTTACTTTGAGATCACGTTTCGCTGCCTTCTTGAGCTCCTCTAAACACTCGCTCACTGCGGCAAGGTCTCCGTCAATCCAGTCAAATATGTCATCAGACTTACGCGCCTCCGCCTTCTTCTTCTCGTATTCGTCAAGAACGGCAACAGCTTCACTACTTAGATGAAAGGATGCCAAGTCTAATAATTTTGCGAATTCCCGCGAGAACTTTTTCCAATCCTTCGTTAATTCCTCACGTTTTTCATCAGTGATATAATCAGAATTAATTTGGCCTTCGTAATGTTCGGCAGCGTAGTTTTTCAAATGGTGAAGCGTTTCGAGAAGGCTTGAATACATTTCCTGCTTTTTCTCCCACCATTTCTCTTCATGGAAACGGCGAATTGCGAGACGAACGGTCAAGAATGACGTGAGGGCAGCTATGATTATGCCCGGTAAAACTATCTTAAGTATGTCTTGTATCCATTCTAGTGCTTACTTGCATTATTAGTAGATATATGGTAATGTTTGAACAGGGAGGCAATTACTATGGCCAGAAAACCACCTGTTCCAGTATGTTCTGAGGAAGACAAAAAGACTTTGGAGGTATGGGCTCGCAGTAGAACG
>CAIJOT010000001.1 GCA_903822335.1 uncultured delta proteobacterium | reverse complement strand
TGTGACCGTAAGGTTTTAGTAGAAATTGTTCGTCGGGTGGCTGATTTCGAACTCAGTTACAGTGAACACGTGGTTCGCCTGATGGAGAAGTATGGCAAACCAGTTCTGGGGGTTTGCCTTCTTTCCGATGAAAATGCCCGTACCATTAAGGAAGTCGAGGGGAGTCAATACAAAGGAGTGTCTTTCCTGACACCGGAGCGAGCCGTAAAGGCGCTTGCCGGCATGTATTCATACAAGTGCTGGCTGGATCTTGAAGGGATTTCATTAAAGAGATGATGAATGGCTAAGCTATCTCTTTTTCGGTTGGCTTCTTCGGAAGTCGGGCACTGTGCCAGACTGTGACTATCCAGACGGTTTTCTGTTTCACGCGGTAGATAAACCGGCATGGCGCAATCGCCACTTCCCGGAAGGGGAGATCAGGAAATTCAGGCAATGCCGTACCGGAGCGGGGAAACCTTTTAAGGCGCGACAAGGTTTTTTCTGCCTTTTTTCGGAATGCAACTGCCGCAGACGTACCTTCACTATCGATGAAGGTGATAGCTGCCAGAAAATGGTTCCGTCCGGAAGGAGTAAAGAGAAGTCTCAAACAATCATCCTATTTCAATAAGGCATCCGCATCTGTAAGCACATGACTGAGATCATGGCCCTTGCCTATTTCGATCTCTTTTTCACCGCGGGCGAGAAGACACAGAATTTCCATTTCTTTTTGCGATTTTTCGTAAGCCTCCATGCTTACCACAACTGCGGCGGCCCTTCCCCTTTGCGTAATGACAACGGGTTGCCGTGAGGATTTCACACGTTTCAGCACAGATGACGCCGCCTGGCGAAGATCGGTAATCGGTATAATGTTGGGAATCTTGGTCATTATTGTTACCCCCTAAACTACGTTTAACAGTACTGCCAAATGCAACAAAAATCAAGCTGAATATTTACAAATAAATTGGAGTAACGGTGTGGCAGGGACACCTGTCAGGCTTTCTTGCGATCTTCTACCTTTAATTCGAGGACGATGCGGCCCCACCCCCCGCATGCTACGCCGACATCAAAGCATCCGGCCCGCTTGAATCTCATCTCATTCGGATCAGCACCTGCGTAAAGAAACTCGGTTGCCGTAAAAATCTGGGGCATAATCACACTCAATGCATAGATGCATATCCTTTTGGGGGAGAGTGCCGTTAGAAGGTTTCCCGCGCTGTCAAAATAGAACTTATCACCAACTTTATGCTGGCTGTTGCATCCGTGCGAGTCTACTACTTCCGCAATGATTGTCTTGTTCATCATCTCCGGCACCATGGACAAGATATCTTCATTTCGCGGATTATCCTGAAATATTTTCATCTCTTCATCATTATAGCCCAAACGTTTTTGTATCATCTGCCACTTTTGGGTCTCCCACGTTTTGTCGTCACTACTCATAGTGTTCCTCCTCATCTTACCTGCGAAGTTATATTTTCACTTTTTTCCCCACGATTCAATTTCGCCCATTATTGTCTTGAAGAATTGTGCCTGAACTTTACCAGGCCCATATGCAATCCGTTCTCAGTATACCCTCTTCGTTTTTTCCTTGGTTTTTTTGTAGCGCTTGCCATTAAATTTCCAAATGCTTTGACGGGACCAGCCAGCAGTCTCAGCCGATATAGTAAGATCGTATAATCCCTTGTGTTTTGCCTTACCTATTGATACAGACTAGCCTCCGTCAGATAGAACTATGGCAAAGGAATCTCCACCACTACGGAGAACCCAGATCGGTCCGAGAGCAGCTCCCCACCCAGCTGCATCTCGTATTGTGACGATCAAATCTCTGGCTTGTCCATGTCCGTCAAGATCAACCGCTTTGCCGACGAGCTCGCATTTCTGCAGGTCATCATCTTTGGCTTCAGCGCGGCGAATTACAACCTCGACATTGCTCGGAACTGCAGATAGGTCATCGTCTTCAAGGGTACAGGTCTGGACAGGCCAAGAAGTCGATGCGAACATTAACAAACCCAAGATGAGCAAATTTAGTTTCATATCTTTATTTTTTCGCTTTCACCTCAAATTAGCAGCACGGCATTCCGCAGCCGTTCAAATGAGTTAATATGTTAATTATTGAAGACTTACTAGTTCGGTTTCTTATATTCAAATATATTTTTTGAGTCCAATAACATTAGAAGAATGAATCCACCCACTAATATTAAGAAAACTTTGAACATAGACGTATCTGTTGCTTTCTCAAATATCTTTAACTCTTGCTTGGACATTGTGGCGAGCTTCTCCACTCCAATGTCTCGCAATATTTACCTCCTCGATCAGTACAAGCGAAATTGGGGTCCTTATGGGCTTCACACTTAGGGCAAAGAACTAACCTGTTTCTCCTGTTCTTTATAACTTTGTTCTCAGCATAACCATTAATATATGGGATTCTTAGATTATATTAATCCATGAACTTTAAAATACTATCTTTTAACAAAATTACAAGTATTTTCATAGCATGCATCGTTATAATAGAGTGCTTGCTTAATTATGACGGTTGCGATGAAGTTCTTTTTTTCAGGGCAGAAAAAGCCCCTTGCCATAGAAGGCGGAGCAGTGTATTTACCGGTGTCACCTTGTGTTCTTATGGAGTAATGAATGTTATAAACTACCGGGTGGGAAGCCGGGGTAAAATGGGAGGAGTGAATCTGTGTGTCACCTAATGCCCATGAGCATGGTTTGTAGAGTAGATCCTCTTCCCACTGCTTTGTTCAATAACTCGTACGGTATCATAAACCTTCTCAGATGGGAATGAGTTTGCACTTGCAAGGTTGATTCGAACGAAGCTATTTTACTGGAGGTTAAATTAATAATTTAGGAGGGGTATTTTATTATGTCAGTATCGGTTCTTGGGATAGATATCGCGAAACAGAAATTCGATGCCGCGCTTCTTGTAGATGGGAAGACAAGACATAAGACCTGCAAGAATTCAGCGGAAGGTTTTGAGACACTGATGCTCTGGCTTGAGAAACAGGGAATTCAGAAGGTCCATGCCTGTATGGAAGCGACTGGCAGCTATGGAGAGGATTTGGCGATCTATCTTCATGAGGCCGGCCACATCGTCAGCATTGTCAATCCCGCCCGCATAAAGGGATTTGCTCAGAGTGAACTGCTTCGCACCAAGACGGATAAGCTTGATGCCGCCTTGATTGCCAGGTTCTGTCTGGCTATGAAACCAGGTGCTTGGATTCCACCTTCACCGGAGATCAGATCCTTGAGAGCTTTGGTTAGACGGGTTGATAGCCTGATCGACATGCGAAGCCAGGAAAAGAATCGGCTCAGCACGGCACATGAATCTGTCATTTCTTTGATCAAAGAACATATCGCTTATTTGGATAAGGAAATTGAAAAAATCAGGCAACAAATAGCTGGGCTGATTGAACAAGATCCGAATCTTAAACGGAAAAAGGAGTTGCTGGATTCTATTCCCGGAATTGGTAAGGCAACCATTCCTCACATCCTGGCAGAATTAGATGATCTGGAAAAATTCAACCATGTTCGTCAAATGGTGGCATTCATCGGACTCGCGCCAAAGGAAAC